>JAYEFL010000026.1:0-20188 GCA_034658635.1 Bacteroidota bacterium
CCCACACATTAAGAAACTAAATCTTATGAGAACCATAACAGCAAAAGTTGCAATCGGCTTGATCATTAAAGCCATGCGAGAACATCGTAAGATGTCTCAAAGACATGTTCGCCAGGAAACCGAAATCGATGTTAGTCATTATGAGACCTTTGATTGCTGTCCAACGATGGAAACTTTTCTTGCCCTTTGCAAGTTTTTTCGCTTCTCCGCAGAAAAATGCGTTAAAGCAATAGATTTACTTGTGCATTCAGTCATTAGTGAGGATGAACTACCTTCCTATTTGGATAGATCACTAATCGCATAAAGTGGCAGGTTTGTTAATAAACCTCCACCACCCCAAGCTCTCTCTCAATTTTTCTCAGAGCATTTAAAACCAGTATCAGATTCTGAGGACATGAAGTATACCCCAATTCACTTAAAAGCTGACATGAAGTTTGGACTACAAATTGAGCTCCAAATAATTCCTGATGCAAATTCAGGTATTTGATAATCTGAAGCCCGTCCAGCTCCCTCCAAATCCATTTGGTAAAGGACCTGGCATTGCCTGACTGATTAAGAGCCTTTAAAAGTTTCTGTTTCCACTTTAATTGATCCAAAACCGGATCCTCTAAAGTGTCAATGAGTTTGTTGATCTCAGACTCGTTTGTGGGGTAAGCAATCTCTGCAATCCTTTTGAAGAATTCTGATAAATCTAAGAAGGCCTTCCATGAGTACTTTTTATATCCTTGAGGGAATTGTTTCTGGTAATCACGGATAAACGGACCAGTACCAAAAAGCACCCTGTCTGATTCCCTGCCAGCAGGATAAACCCGGGCATCATTATTTTCCCAGAATCCTCCTAACTGAATACTCTTATGCAAGAAATAGAAATCTTCACCTGATTGTTGAACTCCCATGCCACCGGCCTTAACATAGGCAGAAGCCCTGACCGCAAAAGCCGAACCCAGAGTATAAATACCGAGTGGATATCCTGCCCATCTTAAACCTATCTTCACCATCCTGAGGTAAATCTCATATTCTGTCATCGCCTGGATATCACGGATAATCTTTCCACCGTAACTTCTCAGATGTTCAAAAAATACCGTACATGTATTGGCCTGCCTTCGTGTTTTGAACAAATTCTCAAGAGCACTAAAATAATTCTTGTCAACCAGAGTATCAGCATCCATAGAAACAATGACACCATCTGAGCGCTTTATCTGGTTGAACCTTCGGATTGCCATATCCATCCCGATTCTACGGGCCAGTCCTGGTCCCGCTTTCGATTTTGAAAATGCTGGTGGAGAAAGAATATGGACAGTCAGCTTAGTCGGAGTCTCATTTGCAAGCCATTGAGCCACCTCCAGTTGAGATTTCCTGTTTTGTTCAATAGCATCTGGCAATGCTCCATCAGGATGATTAATCACCAGGATAATCTCAGCTGGCAATCCGCCGGCGTGGGAAGCCTTTAATGATTCAAGACAATCAAGAAGATGACTTTCATTGAAAACCGGGATAACAACGGAAAAAAAAAGATCCGGATCCGGCGGTTTTAAGTCCGCGCATGATCCGGATGCATATCTTTCAAGATATGTTTGGGCAAAGCTCACTACTTCGCAGCCAGGTGCTCAGCATTAAGCTCTTCCAATACCTGTTTCGTAATATTCATATAGGTTTCAGCATAGAGGAGCACACCACCAGAAGTCTGGCTGATGATCATATTAAACCCATTATCCTCATTATAGCGATCGATATAATCTATAACCGTTTCATATACCAATTGATTCATGTCCTGCTCATCACGCATCAAACGATTCTGCATATCATTCTGAAGATTCAGGAAAACTTGTTGTTCCTCTGTCAGTTGCTTTTCCTTTGTCTGGGCATCCCATGAAGTAATTAAGCGTTTTTGAACCTGATTCTGAAATTCAGCAATCTTCTTCTCCAGTTTCTGTCCTTTTCCTGCCAATTCATTTTCAAGATTAGCCTTTTTCTTTAACAACTCTTCTGTAAGCTCTTGAGCCAAAGCGTAATTAGCCAACAATGAATCGATTAAAACGTAGGCAACCTTAAACTCACCAGCCGGCTGACCTACTGCTAATTCGGATGCATTAGTACTATGTTCACCAGCTTCATCTTTGTCTTCACTAAAATACAATACAAATAGAATTACAACAGCTAAGGCTAAAATACCATTAATCACCCAAGATAAATTCTTCATAACTTATTAATTACCTGATTTTTATAATGTAAATATTTTCGGGGAGCAAATGTACTAATTTTTCGGATTCATCCAATCAGGAAGTTCCCGTGATGGAGGTTTTCTTCCGTATATCCAATCATCCATTTTGTATGCTATCTGTCTGAATACCGGCGAAATACGAATAAATAATCTAACAATATTATGGAAGAAATTATCCGGATGGGAATACGGACAAACAGCAATGCAACGACCACAATCAGTTCCCACCTGGCACCAATATCCAAAACACTTCTCTTGATTTGTGGTCCATGTAAGAGCGCCGTTTGTGATCTTTCGCTCATCAGAAGGTAAAGCCTGGGCAGGACAAGTATCAGCACATTTTTTGCAAATATCACAAAAACGAATCACGGAAGAATCTCGCTTAACCCGACTAACAGGCAGTGGAGCCTCTGTTGTAACTACACCAATTCTAACCCTTGGGCCTAACCGGGGAGTCATCAGCAAACTCATTCGTCCGATTTCACCCAATCCGGCATCACGGGCTACTTGCGGACATCTAACCTGATACTTTCCATCAATGTGCGCCCGTGAAGAATATCCCAGATTTCTTAAAAATGAGGCCAACTGTACAGCAATAATCCCGGCTTTGAGATATTGAGTTGATGATTCCATGATGATAGGACCGCGGGGTGATGCAGCCACCCGGTCAAAATCCATTTCCACGGTAAATGCGATGGCCAGTGAATGTGTGGTTTCCACAGGTTCATTGTAATTATGACTTCTGCCACCAATGGAATACAGATGTGACTGTTTTAAAGTTGTTATCCCAAGAGAATGACATCCCATTTCCCTGGCCCAGTTTCTGATAAACTTCTCAAGCTTTGCAGGATCAAAGTTCTGTTTTGCCTTTGCCACCTCACCATCAGTCTTTGACTGCAATGCAGCAACAGTGTAAAAGCTTGCATCAGCAGCCGGAAATAACCAGGGATGATAAAACCGGGAATCCTCACTCATCAATCCCGGAGCCTTTCTAAACTCATCATCTGTCTGCCTGTGCTGAGGGTACTCATTGTAATACTCCTTAAAGTTTTTTGTTCCCTCCTTTAGTTCAGCCCTTGAGAACATTATAGTACGCTCATCAATGCGATCTGGCTCTCCTTCATCCAAAACAATATCTTTCTCGGGCCATGGAAGAAGAAGTAGTAGTAGAATCAGAATAAGGATCCCGATTACCAGAAACAGCCAAAAAGTCAAGTCAGGTATATACATATGGCAAAAACTCTATGTTAAATTCTTCTATGGTATTTTCAGTTATTCTTATCACTCTTTGGTTTCCGCAATTTATGGATTGAATTTATCCTCATTCCATTTTAATGGATTATTGATGATGTAATTGGATATGGTTTGATATGATTTTTCGTTGCGAATAATATGGTCGTGAAACCGTGATTGCCAGGCAAAACCCAAATTATTGTTTTTTGCATATTTGGTTACACCAATTTTAAAACCACGAATAATTGATGCCAAATTTTTCGATTGCGGTCCAAATTTGTTTTTTGATGGTGATGATGATGGTGATGGTGATGGTGATGGTGATGGTGATGGTGGTGATGGTGGTGGTGATGGTGGTGGTGGTGATGGTGGTGATGATGGTGGTAGAGACGCAAGATTTTGCGTCTCTACGGTGGCACCAACCGTGGCACCAACCGCGGCACCAACCGCGGCATCAACCGCGGCATCAACCGTGGCATCAACCGTGGCACCAACCGTGGCATCAACCGCGGCACCAACGCGTCCATCATCCGGTTTATCAATTACAATAATTCCGTGAATATGGTTTGGCATTACAACGAATGCATCCAATTTCACAAACGGAAAATGGTTTGGAATTTCGAACCAATATTTTTCTGCCATTTGTCCAATTTCTGATAATTTCATAACACCATCGGTAATATCACCAAAAAAACATTCCCTATTTTGGGTGCAAATGGTAACAAAATATAAACCATTCCACCCGTAATCCCAATTTTGAAATCGGGCAGATGCAATTCGATATCTATTTTGGTATTTACCGTTCATAATTTAATTACCATTGCTTACGATGACATAAACAATCCAAATTTGCTTTTTGCTAAAAGTGTTTGTTATACGTGTTTTAATCAAAGTCATTTTCAAAAATACGCTTTCATCTGTCATTTCTACACGAGCGTATGCAAAAAAATATCTCTTTTGTTTATTTTAGTCTTTCTCTGCCTTGCCCATATAACCTTCTCCGGCAATAAACCTTCATACCTGATAAAGGTCATTTAAAGGGTATTGTCAGCTACCTATTTTTGAGTTCTGTAATATCTTGATAAAAAAGAATAAAGGAGATGTATAAAATTACGAAACACCCAATAATAGATATCCATCAGAATAAGGAGATCAGCTTCAATTTTGAGGGGCGTGAAGTGAAGGGTGAAGAAGGACAAAGCATAGCTGCTGCACTGCACCAGGCTGGATTTCCTGTACACAGTCATAGTTTACAGGAAAGAAACCGAAGCCTGGAGTGTGGAATCGGGAAATGTGGCGCATGTGAAATGCTGGTTGACGGTGAAATAAAACGTATTTGTATTACACGTGTGGATGGTGTTAAGGAGGTTACAGAAGTACCAAAGGATTACCGCCCTACAACAACGAATTATAAAAAGGACGTCCCAAATAAGGTATACCGCACTACCGTTGCCATCATTGGTGCAGGTCCGGCCGGATTAGCTACTCGCGAAATTCTCAATGAGCATGGCGTTGACAACCTGGTGATTGATAATAATGATAAAATTGGAGGTCAGTTTCTGATGCAGACTCACCAGTTCTTCTTTTTTGAAAAAGAAAAGAAATTTGGGGGGATGAGAGGATTTGATATTGCCGAAACTCTGGCTGGTGAGAACAGAGATGGGATTCTTCTGGATTGCACTGTGTGGGATGTACTTGAAGGCAAGAGACTGGCCGTGAAGAATATCTCTTCTCAGGAAATCTTTTATGTGGATGCCGAACAATTGGTTATTGCAACCGGAGCTGTTCCTTTCATGCCTGCTTTTGAAAATGATGACGTTCCAGGAGTATATACAGCTGCTGTTGTTCAAAAAATGATGAACAGCGAACTTACCCTGTTGGGAAAAAAGATATTAACGGTTGGTGCGGGCAACATAGGATACCTGACAAGCTACCAGCTCATGCAGGCTGGTGCAGAAGTTAAGGCCATTGTTGAAGCCATGCCAAAAGAGGGCGGCTTTCCGGTTCAGGCTAACAGGGTAAGACGATTAGGAATTCCAATAATACTGAATCACCTTCTCATCAGAGCAATTCCCAATGAAGACAGAACCGGAATTATTGGAGCTGTCATTGCTGAAAGTAAAAACTTTGAACCCATCCCGGGGACAGAACAAACTATAACAGGAATCGATGCTATCAATATATGTACAGGTCTTGTTTCTGATGACCAACTCCTGATAAAAGGGAAAGAGATCTTTGGGCGCCAGGCTTATGGAGCCGGCGATGCTATTCGTATTGGAGAAGGAACTAGTGCTGTGCTAAGAGGCAAACAAGTGGCTTATGAGGTTCTGGAAGATCTGGCTATGCGTTACGATTATGACGAATACCTCAGAATCTCAAAGGAATACATTGATTCACAGCAGCATCCAATCCAGATCCAGGAAGAAGTTTTTAAGCCTTCGGAAGAAAGAATGAATCAAAAAGGATTTGTTCTGATAGATTGTCTGCATGGATTCGCTTGTAATCCATGTGAATTCGCCTGCACCCATGGAGCCATTATAAAGAATTCAACCAGTACAATTCCTACCATTGACTTTGACAAGTGCATTGGCTGCATGGACTGTGTTTATCAATGTCCCGGATTGGCCATTTTCGGATACAATATTAAGAAAGACTGGCTGTTCCTTCCGGTTGAATATCATATCGAGGCTAGCAAGGAAGTTCATCTGGTTGATAATAACGGACAGATCATAGGAGAAGGACTGATTGAGAAGGTTCTGAAAAAACCAAATAAGACAGACATTGCACGAGTCAAGTCTATGACACTCCATGGAGATGAGCTCACAAGAGTTCGGGGATTCATACTAAAAGATCAGTATCCTGAAAATCTGGAGATAGAAAAAGCCGAAACACATACCAATAATCCAACATACATCTGCCATTGCGAAGATGTTACAATGGATGAGATAATAGTTACTATTGGTGACAGAAAGTTCATCTCTGTAGATGAAATAAAACATACTACCCGTTTAGGAATGGGTGCATGCAGGGGTAAACGCTGTATCAAGCGTTTGAAGACAGCACTGATCGGAACTGGGATTTCGATCGTTGGAGATGCAACTCCCAGGGGCCCCCTGTCAAACCAGATAGGCATGGGAGAGCTTTATCCCCGCGAAAAAGCTGAAGAAATCCATTTAGTAGCTAAGAAGAATCCACTCAGAGTTGAAAAGGTTGATGCCCTGATAGCAGGAGGTGGAATAGGTGGCTCAGCACTTTTCAGGTACCTGGCAGAAGCTGGACAGAAACCTACTTTAATAAATTACGGACGAGGCGCATCATGGAGAAATATTGCTGGTGGTCGTCCAAATTTCAGCATTCCTGAACTATCAGATATCGCTCGCAAAAACCTGGAGATATTCAGGGAATTGCATAAGATAAAAAACATCGACTTTCTACCGATAGACTATGTAACCTTTGCTCATGATGAGGAAATGTACAAGGCACTTGAGGCTTCCATTGCATGGTCTGTTGCAGAAATGATCGATCCAAAAGACTTCACAAAACGGATATCGCCAAATATCAATCCCAATCTGAAAAAGTCGTACCAATCGGCCCTCATTACACACGATTGCTGGCAGGCAACTCCGGGTCGCGTAGTGGATCTGATCAGGTCTATTGGAATAGAAAAAGGTGGAAATGTTTTAGAAGACTGCAAACTAATAGATGTTCAGAAATCATCAGAGGGATATATTGCACTGGTCCAAACTCATGATAAAGAATTTGTAAAATATCACACTCCTGTTTTCATAAATGCTCTCGGGCCAGAGGCAGAAGATTTTGCTCAAAAATTAGGAATGGAGACAGGTATTTATTCTGTTAAACATCAGGCCTTCATTACCCGCAGGTTACCAATGATGGGTGTTAACGGGAAGCCCTTGCCAATGATGATTGACAGAAGAAACTACAAAGGATTTTCTGCCGTTTACGGACAGCAACTCGCTGAAACCGGTCAGATTATCGGATGTGCATCCCCTGCCTTTGAGGCTCAGGAATCAGGTAAGAATCTGAAAATTAATACTCAGAATTTCGTTGAAATAGCATCCGAAGTATTTGTTAACTGGATTCCAGAATTATCATCCATTGGATTCCAGTCAATCTGGGCAGGATACTATGTTGAGCCACGTATGATAATTGACACGGATCTGGGATTATTCATAGGATTACGAGGTCAGGGATTCATGCTTGGTCAGTATCTGGCAAAATTATACGTAGACAAGTTAATGGGCAAACCGGTACCTGAATACTTTGAAAGGCTGAGTTTGTCTGGAGACGGACTTCTTGAAAAGGCTTTTAAATAATCTACGATTAGGGGAAATAAAAAAGGCGGCTGGGAACCGCCTTTTTTTTTCCAACTTCACCTATCAAACCCCACAATCAAGAACCACCTTACAGATAAGAAAAGTAAAGATTATTAGTCTTTACTCATTAGCTAAAGTAGAGCCTTCTGTCAATACCACCAAATTTTTTACACCAACAACCACTATTTTTTTTAACAATTTTTTATATTGCTGCTAACAATCATTATTCTGGGCTGTATATCAGCTACTTATATTTTTTATGTTATATAATATAATTAATAGATAATATCGCCTAAATTACGCTTAGGCACATGATGAACCTCCTTATCGTCTCTCCAATAACGAATATCTCCCTCAATACACTCTTCAATTACAATATCTTCAACTGGTTCACCTAAGGCAACAACGAGTTCAATTGAAAGATTGTCAGGAATAGAAAATATTTCCTTGACCTTCTCCCTCTTGATGGATCCAATCATACATCCACCAAGTCCCAATTCAACAGCTCCTAATAAGATCGATTGTGCAACAATTCCAACATCAGTATCAAACTGCTTTCCTAAATTGCTATCACCCATAATGACAATATAAGCTCCGGGCCGCTCGCCTTTGACAGGACCATTCCAATTCTTAATATAACCAGCCCAGGCAAGCTGGTCAAACAAATCAGCACAGTCCTCATCCTCATGAATTAACATAAACTTCAAAGCCTGCTGATTTCGTGACGACGGAGACAAACGAGCCAGATCAACCAATTTCATTAATTGACTTTGAGTCAGCTTAGCAGATTCTCGAAATCTTCGATAACTACGATTTTTCAGGACTAGGTCTTTTATCATGTTCCGATTTTTGTAAAATTAGATTCCAAATATGCGTGAATAATACAAAGTTAAAATTATTTGAGCAAGTACTTTTATTGACTTTAACTAAGCTCTTCCGAAAGACGAATAACGAAAGACGAATAACGAAAGACGAATAACGAAAGACTAAAAACTAAAAACAAAAACCATGTCAAAAGACCTACTCCATCAAATTTCCATATGTGTTGAACGCGGTAAAGTGAATAAAACTGCCCCATTTCCTCCGGACATGAAAGAGCAGGACGGTGCAGATGAATTAACAAGACATGCACTCGATTCAGGAACACCTGCTGATTTGATTTTATCAGAAGGCCTGGTACCTGGCATGGAAAGAATTGGTGTTAAATTTCGTGAAAACAGAGTTTTTGTGCCGGAGGTTCTGATGGCAGCAAAAGCCATGACTGCCGGCATGAATCATCTTCGTCCCTATTTTCAATCTGGTGAAGTAAAAAGAAAAGGTGTTTTCATTATTGGAACTGTTATGGGTGATTTGCATGATATTGGTAAAAATCTTTTAGGAATGATGGTGGAAGGTGCTGGCTGGGAAGTGATCGACCTGGGTATTGATGTTCCTGCCTCAAAATTCATCTCAGCTCTTGAGGAATATCCAAATGGATATATTGGTCTCAGCTGCTTACTTACCACTACTATGTTGAATATGGAGAAAATTGTGGAGGATATTCAAGCTGCCAAACCGGATACAAAGATTCTGATTGGAGGCGCTCCTGTAACAGACGATTTTAAAACCAAGATTGGAGCCGACTGGTATTCGGCTGATCCTCAGGGAGCTGTAGAGTACTTAAATAATCAGTAAATATGCTTTCTCCAAGAGAAAATTTCTTAAGGACCCTGCGTCGTCAGGGTTTCGAATGGACGCCTATTGATTTTTGGTTATGCGATTCCAAAATCCATGATTTCGAAATTCGTTTCTGTCACCGTGATTACAAGACATTTTTCGAGATGGATCACAGGTGGGTGAAAATCCGGGAAAAATCCGGCTTGCCGGATCTAAAGCCAGGAATAGTCAATCGTCCGTATTTTGATAATGAGGTATTACCTGAATCAACCGAATTTGACGAATGGGGAATCGGGCATTCAAAAGGCTCAGAAGCTGCCTTTCATATGACCCGTATGCATCACCCGTTAAAGGGAACAATAGATGCAGACTTAGTAGCCAACTACCCACTGGCATCATTTGATTCCGGTGAAAACATCTCCATGATCAAGGATGTTGAAAGAATTCAGAATAACGGCTTAGCGGTGATATGTGACTTGCAAATGACAATATGGGAAATCTCATGGTATCTCAGGTCAATGGAAGAACTGATCATTGACATGATGATGGGAGATGAGAAAGCAGTCATCCTTCTTGACAGAACCACCGAATATGCATGCCAAAAAGCACGATTCTATGCTCAGGCTGGAGTTGATATCCTTTCTCTTGGAGATGATATCGGAACACAAAGCGGCCCAATGATCAGCATAGATATGTGGGAAGAATGGCTCAAACCCAGACACAAAAAAGTTATTGAAGCTGCCAGAGAAGTTAAACCTGATATTTTAATTTTCTATCATTCTTGTGGACATTATACCCCCTTCATTCCGGGATTGCTGGAGATAGGAGTTGACATCCTGAACCCAATTCAACCCGAGTGCATGGATTTTAATGAGGTACATGAATTATATGGGGATAAAGCATCCTTCTGGGGCACACTAGGATCTCAACAATTGCTTCCATTTGGCACGAAAGAAGAAATTCGTGAAGATGTTCATAGCAGAATTAAAACCTGTGGCGAAAAAGGAGGTATCGTTCTCGGACCATCCCACCTTGTGGAGCCGGAGGTTCCAATCGATAATTTGATTTATTTGAGGGATGCCGCAAGAGAGATCCACAAAAGACAAATAAAATGACAGGTAAAGAAAGAGTTGTATCAGCAATACAAAACAAAGTTGTTGATCAAGTTCCATGGGTTCCTTTCGTAGGAGTTCATGGTGGATTTTTAATTGATAAACCAGCTGATGAATATCTGAAATCCCGCGACTTGCTAATTGAAGGCATTCAGGCTGCCATTAAGGAATATCAGCCAGATGGAATCCCGGTGTGCTTTGATCTGCAAATTGAAGCTGAAGCACTTGGCTGCAAGCTGGCCTGGTCGCCAGATAATCCTCCAGCAGTTGTTGACCATCCCCTGACCGGTGGACTTAGTCCGGAAATATTACCCGAGTTCGATAAGAAAACAGGACGCATCCCAATGGTTCTTGAAGCAAGCAGAGCAATCCGAAAGAACAATCCTGATATTGCACTTTACGGATTGGTTACCGGTCCGTTCACACTGGCATTACATCTTATTGGAACAGATATTTTCATGAAGATGTTTGAAGATCCGGAATACACAATCAGTCTGCTTGATTATACATCTCAGATTACAAAGAAGATGTCAGACTGGTATCTGGAAGCTGGATGTGATGTAATTGCCGTTGTTGACCCAATGACATCCCAGATCGGTCCTGATCAATTTGAGCAATTCATCCATAATCCCATTTCGTATGTTTTTAAAAGTATCAGGAATAAAGGTGGACTGAGTTCATTTTTTGTTTGCGGACATGCCCAACAGAATATTGAGGTCATGTGCAAAACAGATCCTGATAATGTTTCAATTGATGAAAACATACCACTCGACTACGTAAGGGATATATCGAAGAAATACGATATTAGTTTTGGTGGGAATCTGCAGCTTACTCTGGTTTTACTTATGGGATCACCGGAAGACTGTCAGAAACATGCCCTTGAATGTATGGATATGGCTGGCGAAAAAGGCTTTCTTCTGGCACCGGGATGTGATCTGCCTATGAAAACACCGGTTGAAAACATCAAAGCAATCAGCGAACTAGTAAGTGATTCTTACCAAAGAGATGTTGTCAGAACCCTTGACAAAAAGGTTGAAGAAATGCCAATGCTCAACCTTGATGAGTACGGACACACAGAAAAGGTAATCATCGACATTATTACTCTCGACTCAGAATCATGTGCTCCATGCCAGTATATGGTTGAGGCAGTTAAAACCATAGCGCCTCATTTTGAGGAGCTTGTAGAGTGGCGTGAACACTCAATCAAAAGCCTTGACGGGGTTACTTTTATGTCATCCCTCTTTGTTAAAAACATCCCAACCATTTGTATCGATGGAAAAATATCATTCGTTTCTCAAATTCCGCCAAAACAAGAGCTCATAAGAGCTATTCAAAAACGTCTCAATGAGAAAATGAGACTTCGGATCCGCGAGAAACATGGTAAAATTGTACTTGCAGGATCAGCAGAAGAAATCAAAGAAATCGAAGAGAAAGCCAAATTAGCAATTATGGAACTTGGTGCTCAAATAGAGATCGAAACAATTTCAAGCATGGAAGCCGCAACTCTTTTCGGTGTAAGTCAGACACCAGCATGGATTAATGTGCAGAATCGTATTAAATCAGAAGGCAATAAGGATATTGGAATAGAAGTAATGAAAGAATGGATAAAATCACTGCTGTAAACAAAATCCCCTTTGTCCTGATAACAGGATTTCTGGGAAGCGGAAAAACAAGTCTCCTGAAGCATATTCTCACTACTTATAGCAAAGAAAAGAGAATCGCTGTTGTTCAGAACGACTACGCTCCAGGAAAAACCGATTCATTTGAACTTGAAACTACAGGCAGAGACTTCAAGCTACTTGAAGTTAATAATGGATCAGTTTTTTGTGTCTGTATGCTGGATACCTTCATTTCTCAACTAGCAATATTTATTGAAGAACACAAACCTGAAGTTATTTTTCTGGAAGCAACAGGACTAGCAGATCCGGTTTCTATCGGACAAATGATGCAGGCTCCTGAGGTTCAAAAACAACTATTTCTATCAAACGTATGGACCGTTGTTGATAGCGTTAACTTCAACAGGGCTCATCAGTTCGTTCAGAGAGTTAGACACCAGATCCAGATTGCTGACCTCATTTTACTCAATAAAACAGATTTGAATAAGCCGGATGAGCAATTCATTTCTACGATTCGACAATGGAACCCATTTGCCAAATTGATTGAAACCAACTACGGATTTTTTCCCAATATTCAAGACCAATTGCAACAATCAACAAAGCAATCCCTCCAAACAAATACCCCTCCTGCACCTCCAATAAATTCGGCTGGCAGACCACAAATTGGATCATGTGTTGTTAGAACTCAAAAAGTATTTACAGAAAAGAAAATACGCGAGTTTTGGGAGAAACACAGAGATCTTATTTATCGTATGAAAGGATATGCGAAAATGAGCAATGGTGAATTCCTCCTTGTTCAGACAGTTTTTGATCAATTTGTAATTACTACAGCCAAATTGTGGGCAGGCCCAACCGAAATCATTTTCCTGGGTCCTGGTATTGAGCCGAAAGAATTTACGCAGGAATTTCTTGATATGTCTTAAATCACCTACATTTAGATTTATTCTAATAATTCACAATGGCAAATAGTATAATCAAAGCTCTGGAGAATCAACAAATTCTATTGAGCGATGGTGCCTGGGGAACCCTTTTACAAGAAAAAGGACTGAAACCAGGTGTTAGTCCTGAAAGCTGGAACATCGATTTTCCTGAAAAGGTAAAAGAAGTAGCTGCAGCATATATCACAGCCGGATCTGATATGATTGAGACTAACAGCTTCGGTGGAAGCAGCTTCAAACTAGCCCATTATGGACTGGATAATAAGGTTTGGGAACTCAATAAAAGGGCTGCCGAGATTTCACGGCAAGCAGCCGGGCCAGATAAAATCGTTCTCGGCTCAGTTGGCCCGACAGGAGTTATACTCATGATGGGAGAAATAACTAAAGAAGAGTTATATGATGCTTTTAAAGAACAAGTTATGGCATTAGCTGAAGGTGGTGTCGATGCAATTTGCGTGGAAACCATGACAGATCTGGATGAAGCAGTTTTAGCAATCAAGGCAACAAAAGAAAATACTGATCTGGAAGCTATCTGCACAATGACTTTCGACAAAACCATTCAAGGTGATTTTCGTACCATGATGGGTGTGAGTCCTGAGCAAATGGTGGAAGAACTGATTAAAGCAGGTGCAGACATCATCGGCACAAACTGTGGCAACGGAATGGAGAATATGATCCCTATTGTTGAAGCAATAAGGAAAACCGATAAGAATATCCCCATTCTGGTTCATGCCAACGCAGGCCTACCCCATCTTCAGGATGGGAAAAACGTTTTTGACGAAACTCCTGAAATCACAGCATCCTTCATCCCAAAACTCATAGATGCCGGAGCCAATATTATTGGAGGTTGCTGCGGAACAACACCCAAACACATACAGGCAATAAAAAAACAAAACAACACGTAAAGACACACGGCTGTGTGTCTCTCCCGAAAGACGAGTAAAGACACACGGCTGTGTGTCTCTCCCGAAAGCCGAGTGACAAAAGACGAATGACGCTGAACAAACGTATCCTCAATCTCGCCATCCCCAACATCATCTCAAACATTACCATTCCTTTGGTTGGGATGGTTGATTTGGCTGTTCTGGGACATTTAGAATCAGAGCTATATATTGGAGCTATTGCAGTTGGCGGATTGATTTTCAATGTGTTGTACTGGGGTTTTGGATTTCTAAGGATGGGAACGAGCGGCTTTACCGCCCAAGCTTTCGGAGAAAGAAATCTTCATGAGACAATGAATATTCTCGGGAGAGCTCTTCTGGTGGCTCTTGGAGGTGCCTTACTACTCATTATGCTACAGGGACCGATTGGATGGATGTTTTTTAAACTAATCAGAGGAAGTGCTGAGGTTGAAGCCCTGGCTCAGGAGTATTATTCTATCAGAATTTTTGCTGCACCAGCCACTATAGGACTTTATGCCCTCACCGGCTGGTTCATTGGCATGCAAAACACCCGTTTTCCAATGATAATTGCAATCACAGTAAATCTTCTAAACCTGGGGCTTAACCTATATTTTATTTATGGATTGGGAATGAAATCGGATGGAGTTGCATGGGGAACCCTGATTGCACAGTATTCAGGATTGATTCTCGGACTAATCCTGTTTTTGCGTTACTATAAGAAATTGCTGAAGTACTGGTCGCGAAAAGCTCTTTTTGAACTCGTAGCCATGAAGAAATTTTTCATGGTCAACCGTGATATTTTTATCCGTACCATGTGTCTGATCTTTGTGTTTACTTTTTTCACCAGTCAATCGGCAGCCTCTGATAACACAATACTTGCAGTTAATACACTATTGCTTCAATTCTTCATGCTTTTTTCTTTTGTTGCTGATGGATTTGCCTATGCTGGTGAAGCTCTTGTCGGACGATTCATCGGAGCCCGCAACGCCCCCTCACTAAAGAAAGTTATCCGCCTGCTATTTGTCTGGGGATTTCTTATCAGCATTCCGTTTACTATGGTGTATATATTTTTCAATGAAAGGATTTTGTTTATCCTCACAGATAATATTGCCATTATTAAGGCAAGTAAACCTTACCTGCTTTGGATCATTGTCATTCCTCTTGCTGGCTTCCCTTCATTTATCTGGGATGGAATCTATATAGGGGCAACAGCCTCTAAGGGAATGCGCAACACAATGATTATCGCCACAGCCTTTGTCTTCATTCCGGTATTCTTCGTGTTTCAAAATCAACTTGGTAATCATGCGTTATGGCTGGCTCTTATTCTTTTTCTGCTTGCTCGTGGAGCCGGACAAGCAGCCATGGCAAAAAAATTTGTTTACCTCAAGGCCAACTGAGTTTTCATCAATTTAACCAAATAGTAATAAATTACATATTCCTGCATTCTATGCTTTGATCTGAGCACTCTGTTCAGACTCATATGCACAAGATCAGCAAAATTCTGGTCGGCTTTCGACCAGCTGAAATAATTATCTCCTTCACGAAAAGGTTCGAAAAGCTCTGCTAAACGGAATGAACGATTTCTTAACAATCCCTCAATCTGAGGAAATATCAGTAGTTCCTCCTCCATATATGGCATTAGATCTTCGCGAACCCTCCTGAATTTCTGATCAATTTGAAACAAAGTAGTACGTCCAGGTTTTTGTTCCTGCTTGAGCGCCAGAGTAATTTTTGACATAATCCTTGTCATTTCTTCCTGATCTCTGATCAGATCGCGATAATATCTGTAGGTGCTAAGCAAAGCCATTTTCCAACGTAGATCCTCATGATTATCCTGCGTTTCAATCCAGGGCAATATTTTCAACCAGAACTCTGAATCAATCGAAAAAGCTCTTTCAAAAATCTCGATTCTTTCTGTACCAAATCGCTCTATCTCTCTTTCATAAGTGCAAATTTCCGATTTCCAAATCAATCCCTGCTTAATCATGATTCCAGAATGCAGATTTACCAGATCAACAACAGAGCTAAAGCACTTTCTCTGAGGAGCATACACGCGAAGTCGGATGTGAAAATCAGGATCCAGAAACCTGACAAAAAATAAAAGAGATCCAGAGAATTCATTCTGAATATCCTTCCTGATTCTGGGGAGATGATGGCATATCCATTCTTCAGCCGTTTCAGGACCCATATATAGCTTCATATATACCCACTCTTCTCCTGGATAAAAGGATCGTTTTAATTGGTTTGGTGAAAACATAATACAATTTGATTTGCTAGTGATGAACCATTTTCTTCGACAGGTGAACCTGATGTATAGGGAAATAACTCAAAATGTGCTGTACTTTTTCTCTTAATTATATCCCAGCAGCATTCCACAAGATTCTGATTTTGCCAGTTAACAAATAAATGCCGGTCACCCTCCTTAAGAATCACCTGATCAGGCATTTTATTCTTTTGTACCCATAGCTTAAGTCTATTAAATCTATCCTCTTTCTCCTTGGGCATATTTTTCTTCAAATCACTCAAATTAAGCTTCCATTGGGGAAGCCTGAATACCAGATCTCCATATTTGAGTCCGGGTATAAACCCAAATTTTGTAAGGCCATCCTCAGGTAAGCTATATATATCAGACCCGGTTTGTTTTCCGCATTTTACAAGAAATTCATAAACAGCCAATTGCCCATGAGCATAATTGTGGGCGTTACTCAGACGAGGAATAATATTCAGCCCGTTCAGCCGGTGAGTCAGAATCACTTTGTCATTCTCTACAGAAACCAGTATGTCATTGAGATCAATTTGCTTATCCTGAGGAAGAAGAGATTGAGTAAGAAATGGGATTTCATAGGGATAACAGGAGGGGCGCTGAAGAATATTTCCTGTTCTGTTCTCAGGCAGATGTATAATGTCGGCAAATATATCATCCGGATTTTCAGCAATTTCATCTTTAATGCATGTCTTTAACATAGACTCAAGTCCTGCATCCGGCAAGAATCCAAAGCGCCCCATCAGATAAACCGGATTCCCCTTTGCTGCCAATTGGATATATATCTCAGGATTATCAGAATCTCCAAACAAAGAACAAATTGCATACATCTGCTTCGGCCACAATCCCTGGTTTATTTTCAACAGTCGAATATCATTAGCATTGAGAATTTGATATGTGGATGAATCATAATACAAGCCCTCTCTTGTTGGTTTAACAGCTCCCTCTCTATTGCTTTTCTTTTTCCCAGGAAAACCATAATTCACCAGATCATCAAGCAGTGCAGAAGAATCAGAGTCCTGCTGAGCCAAAGGCCCTTTTAGTCCGAGCCCAAACTCCTGATCCAAAACATGCAGTATCGGCACTTTACGACTATTAAACCGTCTGGCAAAATGAGCTTTGAAATCCCTTAATGAGTCAAAGTGATTTCTTTCGCTCATCGCTTTCATAATTCTGATTCCCAGAATAATCTTATTACTTATTCTCTCAGGAAGCATCACAGATTTGGCAGATCTCATGAAATCTCCCTGAATAAGCTTACTGGCATTATAAGGCACACTGCCTTGGTCTGCCAACTTCTGAATTATCAGCCTTTTGGAATCATATTCTGATGGCGACATAGGGCTTTGCAGTATCCTGATTTGCTCCTCCAATAACTTTGAATGATGACCACCCTCCTCATTCATCCCATCCTTTTCCAAGCGATCAATCAAATACCGGCCATATTCCATCCCTGTCAATACTGGCTCAAGACGATTGACCAGAACCTGCATTTCAATTAACTCATTGATGAAATCCTCTGCTTCCTTTTTGGAGTATTCCTCTTCTGTGAAGAAACTGATCAGTTCATCATACTTTTTACCCTCCCGGCAGAATTGCAATAGCGGTTCAATCAATGGGTGATCATCAAAAGATTCAATCCGGTAATTTTTATTCCCCGATTTAGATATGGAAGTAGAAATAAACCTGTACTGATTCCCTAAACGATACAAACCAGATGAAGGAGAATAAATTTGATTCTTTCTAAATTCCAGGATACCCGACAAATTCTGCACCTGAGCAAGCAGATATTCCATATCCAGACGGCAAGACAATAGTCCTTTGTCTGAAGAGAGAAGTTCCATCTTCAATTCTGGCTCTACGTTTATCTTTCCGGAAACCACTCCTGCAAAAAGACCAAAAGGTGTGGGTCGGGTACAAAATCTGGTAAAGTAGTTCAGAAAACTACTAGCAACTGCAGAAGTAAACGGAAGCTTTCTGCTTATGAGATCATCAATCCCGGCAGCCAGATCAGGGGAAGCCAGCCAGATAGCATTATTAATCAAAGGATTAGTCCATTGATTGCGGATAAACGAATCAAGCTTATCCCTTTTTTCCGGAATAGTACTCAAATTGCTTACAGGCAAGCCTGGCACCCGCAGAACAAAGTCTGAATACACCGCATAACTGACCTTTTTGGCCATATAGTTTCCGTTCTTTATAGTTAATCTCCACAATAAAGAAAAGGTAACCCCGGCGCAGGCCTTAGCTTTTCAACAATAAAGAATATTAATGAACAATCGGGACGAAAATTTTGTCTTGAAAATTATGGGTATGATTGCCGGACATCATACAGCTTCTGAATTCTTTGCTTGTTTTGGTTTTGCACCAATCCTTTTAATTGGCTTGGCGCCTTTCGATAAACTCTGATAAAAGGACTCTGTGAAAATCCAGGAAATCAAAATATCAAAGTTGGGAAATATATAATAAACTGAAAATCCTAAAATGATTGTCCGCAATCATATACCATCCATATCCAACAAAATGATCTAGTATCGATTAGCCTGAGAACCTTGGAGTTATGAAGTAATTGGAATCACTTCTATATTTAGAATGATTCTAAATTAGGGGGGGGTAAAAAGAAAGCAAAAATCGGGGTTACCTTTTAATTCAATATGGGATTAATAAATAGAATCATAGTGATAGTAAACCAAATGTATGAATGGATTTGTATCTGATATTCTTGAAGAATCATTTAAATTAATACACTAGTGTAATCGATGTGAACAAAGCAACTTGTTACACATTGGAGTATTTCAATTATTTACTAACCAATTTTTAATTATTATGAAGAAAAAGGCTTTATTGATCCTAGGGATCGCATTATTTGCAGGCGCTAATGCATTTTTTGCATTGCAAGCAAATAATTCCGAATTTTTAACAAGTAATTTGGGAACAGAAGTTCTAGCTGAAGAGCCAGGAAGAGTTAATTGCTGGAGTGTTTTTGATCCAGCAGATGATTCTTCAGTTCTCAGATGCATTACGTGTGATTACTATGACGATCATACGAATAAGTATGAGGACAATGATGGGAAATGTAAAAATCCAGTGCCTGAATAGGCTACCTTAGGAAGACGTTTTGACATGAGTGACTACTGATTGTATTGACTATTGTAGTCACTCATGTCTTAAAATTTTAATTAGCAACATTAAATATGAGCAGATATCAATTTAGAGTACTTTTTTTTCCTGCATTTTGTTTGCTGTGTATCAGTATCAATTCATCATGTGTTAGAGATAATGATAATACTATGTCTTTTGATGGTTTCAGTAATGTAGAAATGATTGAAGGGGCAATTGAAAAATGTCCAGCTGTGATTATTGATCCAACCAGAATGTTTATTCTTGATGACTTCTTGTTTGTTTTACAGAAAAAAGCAAATCAATTGGTGACCATTATTGACTTGAATGCTAATGCTTTATCTCTTCAATTTGGATTGCAAGGATCTGGACCAGGTGAATTTAGTAATGTGAATTCAAATTATTTTTTGAAGTATAATGATCCCGAACCTGGCTTTACTATTGGTAATCGTGGGAATCAGCTACAATTCTATAAACTTAAAGATTTGTTAAAGGGCAATGACACCGAGTATAAGATTGAGAGTATTATCCCCAAAGCTATGAGGTTAAGAGCTGGAGCACTGTTTAGTGATACCACTCTTTGGGGTGCCTCATATATGCCTAATGTGGATATCTTTAAACTCCATTTTGAAAATGGAGGTTTTGAGCCTGTAATGGATTATCCTTTGGATTTTCCTCTATTAAGCACAGCTTGATTTGCGTAAGTAATAGCTAATTTTGAGTTATCTGGTTTTGCTGAAAAATAACACCCGAAGATATCTCTTTTTGTCTGAGTGCTTAATAGAGGAAA
>JAYEFL010000027.1:0-5540 GCA_034658635.1 Bacteroidota bacterium
CTAACGCACCATAATCAACAAAGTTCCTTTCCCAGTGCTTTAGTGTCTTTCTGCTAACATTGAGCGATTCAGCAACCTGTCGTTGGGATCTTCTTTTTACCCAAACTTTATAGAGAGCACTGTACGATCTAAAAAACGGCTCGTCTTCATAAATAAATGGAACAGGAGATTGTGATTGAGCCACAGCCTTTCGGACTCTAAATTGGATCAGCGAAAAGAATTTCCAGGTAACATCCGTGAAAACCATATTATCAGTACCCCCTATACAGTACGCAAAAGCAGCCAATTGACGGCCTATCAGTATAGGTAATACTGTACGCAATTTTAGACTATATTGCAAGAAAAAAATTCAACTAAAATGTCATTTCCCACAAATTAATGAAGCTTATGACATTGGTGACAATAAAAAAGGAATCCTTCAACTAATTTTATGATGGCTTAATATGTTGTAACAACAGGATGTTATATGATCTTCAGCAATCATGATGGCAATCTTATGGAGGGATCGTTCCTAAATAAATGGTGGTAAGATAGTCCTCTGATACCCCCATTTATATGCGTACTCGATCTATTTACTGATAAAGATGGAATGATACTTTGGGCGTGTATAGATAGATGTTCCATCATTTCTTTGTGGAATTTCGTTTAACATTGTGATAACATAGAGCATTTGATGATTCACGATGGCCTACATCAACCCTCACCTTTTTGCAGTCTGGTACCTGAGATTGCATAAAAAGTGGCGTTGAGATCAACCTGGAAAAGTTTGATAATTCAAAAAATTTGGAGTATCCTATTCAAATTTCCTGGTATCTGATCAGATTGACAGAAAAAAGGCAAAGAAAATCCTAAAAAAGTACGATTAGGGGTAGACAAGATGGAATAATGGCGTTAGCATGAAAATATGAGCCCATCAGAGATGAAGGAAATTTTTCACAAGATAGATATTCGCCCCGGCGAGGCTGATAAAAAAAAGCTGACTGAGGTGCTGCCTATTCTTTTCCAGCTCATTGAACGTTTGAGTCAAGAGAATGAAAAATTAAAGGCAGAGAACCAGAAGCTGCGGGACGAAAACAGCTTGTTAAAAGGGGAACAGGGCAAGCCCAAGATTCGAGGCAATAAAAAGCTGGGCGAAAACATATCTTCCGAAGGAGACAGAAAGAAAAGGGAGAGGAAAAAGAAGAAAAAGTCAAAGGCAAAAAAGCACAAAATCAAAATAGATCGAACCGAGGTATGTAAAGTAGATCGATCCAAACTGCCTCAAGACGCCGAATTCAAGGGACATGAGAGTGTAATTGTTCAGGAGATTTTGATTAAGACGGATAATGTTGAGTACAAAAAAGAGGTTTTTTACTCAACTTCTGAGAAGAAGACATATGTGGGGCAATTACCTGATGGGGTTACAGGGGAATTTGGTCCTGGAGTGCGGGCATTGGTATGCACGCTTAAACATGTGGCGAATATGTCGGAGCCAAAGATATTGGAACTCCTTGAAAATTGCGGAATATTCATTTCACAATCAACAATTTCTCGAATCCTCACAAATGACGAGTCCGGGTTTAACAAAGAGAAAGAGGATATTTTCCGTGCTGCTCTGGATTCTACGCCATTCCAACAAATTGACGATACCACGGTAAGGGTCAACGGCAACAATCAATATTCGCAGATTTTTTGCAACCCTTACTATACTGCCTTTTTTACTGTCCCCCACAAAAGCCGTTTGACCATCCTTGACATATTGCTCTGTGGCAAAGAAAGAACATACATCTTCGACTTGAAGGCCTTCTGTTTACTTTCAGATTTGAAAGTTTCCAAGAAAATCATCGATCAGCTTTTGGATTTGACCGATGAGAGGGAAATCTCAGAAGCGGAAATGCAAGAGCTGCTGAAAAGGATTTTTCCCGATGCGAAGAAGGGAAAAAACACCAGAACGAGAATTATGGAAGCAGCCGCAATAGCCTCCTATCATCGCCAAACAGAAATCCCAGTTGTAAACATCCTTTTGAGTGATGATGCCCCCCAATTCAAAAAACTTACTGCGGAACATGCTCTGTGCTGGATTCATGAGGGAAGGCATTATAATCGGTTAAGCCCGATTGTTCCCTTCAATGTTGATGAACTTAAAAAGTTCAAGACTCGTTTCTGGGACTACTATGGGGATCTTTTGAAATACAAAGAGAATCCAATGCCTGAGACAGCAGCAAGGCTATCGTCTGAATTCGACAACCTGTTTTCCACAAAAACCGGTTATGATGCCTTAGATGGTCGGATAGAAAAAACCAGAGACAAAAAGGAAGACCTCTTGCTGGTTCTGAAATATCCCTGGCTACCGTTGCACAATAATGATTCGGAACTGGGTGCAAGGGTCGAAAAACGGAGGCAAGACGTCAGTTTGCAAACAAAATCAGACAAAGGAACAAAGGCTAAAGACTCATTTTTGACGATTACCCAAACCGCAAAGAAGCTGGGTGTTAACTCTTACAAATACATATACGATCGGATTTCTAAAACGTTCAGTATGCCATCTCTTGCCGATCTAATCCTTCAGAATTCACTGCCACAGGTAGAATAGGGCACGTTTCCAAATCCATCCAACTTTGCCAATATGTTCTTGAACTGAAGCACGGGATGCTATATCCTCACCGCATTTCTACAACAAAATATCTGCGCCCGCAATTTCGTGTAATCCTTGACCCACACGCATCAATGCCATCAGGAAGATGGCCATTATAATGTTTGGGTGGGTGAGTGGGCTTTATCCAAACCCTTTTCCAGGGTTTTTGAATAGGATACATTTCGCCTTAGTTTAACCGGTTATGCCTCAAAATTGATGTGTGTATAAGCCAAATTATCAGAAATATGGTGAAAATCAAGGTATTTTTCATGAAATATTGTTGCGGTTAGCATGGTGTTTTTTTGCTTGACTTGTTGCGATTAGGATGGTATGTTATGTACCATGATTCTATCGCACAACAGCAGATCGTATTTCGAGTTGCTACAGGCAAAGGTCTCACAGGGCATGGCGCGATACTCCAGGCATACGCCCTATTTTCTGGATGATGACCCGGTTATCACAAATTATGAAGTTATCCGGGAGGTGTGGTCCGATGGCTTACCCATTAAAACGGCATGCCAACGGCATGAGCTGTCTCGATCACAGTACTATGAAAAAGAAGATCGCTTTGTGAGGCATGGTCTTCCGGGTCTATTCCCTGAAGTTAAAAAACTTCCTTATCCGGAGGATTTGGAACGATTGGTTATCATGGTCAGTAAGGCGCGACCTTCCCTGTCTCAACAGGCCATTTTTAGGATAGCGGAGGCAGTTCCTGCTACTCAACAGGATGCTGGTATGGAGCCTGTTTCGCAAATACTGGCATCATACGGTCGTTCTGTTTCTAATCGGCCTGCGGATATTGAGTTCTGGTCTCGCGTACAGCGTACACTTAATCATCTGAATCGACTGAAGCAAGGTTCGATAAAAGGGCGTGACAAAAAGAAGAGGCGCAGGACTTTATTCCTTGATAACGACTTGTACCACAAACGTTTGGAGCTCTTAAGAGAAATATTTTTCCACCAATCAGTTGGGATCAAAGACGTTTGTTTACAGTATGGCATATCGCCAACGAGCTATTATCGTCTGGTAAGAGACTATCGAGTCTTTGGCCCATGGGCTGTGATTCCGGGCAACCTTCCTGGCAAAGAGACCATGAGCAATGAAACGGAACTGAGCATTATCTTGCAGAAGCTCCGTTATCCTCATTGGTCAGCTCAAGAGATCGTCAAAGTTCTGAAATTGCGATGTTCAAGGTATGCCGTCAACAGGGTGTTTTCCCGATGGGCGCTGACAGACAGGAATCGCCCACCGGTGGCGTTGGATCAATTCTGCTCTGTGGAGGACATTGATGATAAGCCGTTTACGCCCGTAACGACTGCCTATCACCTGCACAGTGAAACCTCCCTTTTGGAATCCCGTCGCATTAACCGGCAGTTTGAACAGCTATGCAGGAAAATGCGCACCCATGCATATCAGTTGTGTGATCCCGGGCCTCTTCTTTTGGCGCCGTTTGTAAACGATCTGGGGATTGTACAGGCCATGGAGAGCTATGGACCCCCTCGGTTGCGGGGAAAAGATCTCAGCAATTTTGCGTTATTGAATGTGTTCCGCATATTAGGGGGATATCGGCGCATTAGTCACTTGAGCGACAACCGGGACCGATCTGTTGCTTTGGCCAGCGGGCTTGGGATGTTCGGGTCCCGCTCAAGATATTACGAAGACACGCTTGAATTCAAATTTAAGCAGATCCATTCTTTGCGATGCGATCTGATAGCCCGTGCCAAAGAGTTAGATCTTATCCAAGGGAGAAAGATTGCTTTTGATTTTCATTTCAAGAAGTTTTTTGGTGAACATAGCAAAGAAAAAGGTTTTGGCAAAGGTCCTGACAAGGCCGGCAATATGGCTCCCGGATTCAGACCCCATGTAACGTGGGACTTGGTTGCCAACACGATTCTTTCGATGAATTACTACCATGGTGGCGTTAGGGCAACGACCATTTTAGAGCAGTATTGCGAGGAGCAGATTTTTCCGCTTTTTGATCCACGGGCGATCCAGGAAATCTATATGGATTCGGAGTATACCAAAGAAGCCAGCCTTCAGTATTTCAAGCAGAATCGTTGTCCCAATGGCGATGTTTTTCTTTGCCTGAAGAAAAACAAACAAATCAAAAAGCTTATTGCACCCGCTCTGGTATCGGAGGAAGGTTGGGAAAAACATGATGAGCAGGATGAGATCAAAGCCATTAATGTAACGCTTCCAAAAACGAGACTTCCGTTAATGATTGTCATCTTAAGAGACTTGGAGACTCGCAAAGATATTCGATGTTTTGGCAGTACAAATACCAATCTGACATCAACGGATATGCTCCAGAAATACCGCTATCGCTGGTTGGTTGAAAATGGATTGAAGGATTTGGTTTATAGTTATTTCTTAGACGAGATGTACGGCAGTGATCCTCAGAAGGTTGAATTTGAGTTTTACTGTGCTATGGTTGCAAGGTTGACCTACGAGTATTTCCTGAAGGAGCTGGGGGGTGAACACTTTCGCCACCAAGACGGTAACAAGACGACCCTGCAAAAGATGCGCAACTTGTTTTTTGAAAAACGGAACTTTACTTTGGAGCAGAATTCAGATAACAATTTCGTCCTGACCATTCTTGATACCAGCGGGAATGATTTGGAGCAACGCGTCGCCTCCATGCTCTCCGAACGGATGGAGCAAGGGAAAAACAAAGTGCTATGGTGGGGTAATCGAGGCTTGGTCCTCAGGTTTAACAACCAATACAAACCTCAGAAAGTGTCCGGCCAGGGTCTCGAAAAAGTGTCCGGAAAAGAGGGGTAGAATCGTCTGGTGATTAAGGTTAGTGATATCAAGGAAAATATAGCTAAGAGCTTACGTATTCTCATTCTAACCTCCGTAAAACAGTTAGATTCTACACTGGATTAGAGATAAATATTCAAATGACCAGATTATCCACCGCTTCGGG
>JAYEFL010000028.1:0-5539 GCA_034658635.1 Bacteroidota bacterium
GTTTATCTACCTAAACCTGGAAAAAGAGGAAGAAAGACAGATATTTGAAAGAAGCTATCCGTTTAAAGACTTGCTTACAACACTCTTCATCTTTACAGAAAAAAAACGCAGAGGAGGAAGAACACTTATATTCATCGATGAAATTCAAAACTCTCCAAAAGCAATCGCCCTGTTACGCTATTTCTACGAGGATGCCAACGACCTCTATGTGATAGCTGCTGGTTCTTTACTTGAAAGTATACTAGACAAAAAGATATCGTTTCCGGTTGGGCGAGTTGAATATCGGGCAATGCGACCGTGTTCTTTTCGTGAGTTTCTGAATGCCAATAATCCACAACTGGCTGAAGCACTTGAACAACCTGAAGTACCGGGTTTTTTACATCCGCAGTTTAATGCTTGGTTTAAAAAGTATGCGACTATTGGTGGTATGCCAGAGCTTGTGAAGGAATATGTTGAAACCGATGAGGATATTACCGCCCTTGACACAGTATACGATAGCCTGATAACTTCGTATATAGATGATGTAGAAAAATATGCAGGTTCTCAGGCGCAGGTACCCTACATTAGACATGTAATCAGCAATGTATTTCGTGAAGGAGGGAAAAAAATAACATTCGAAAAGTTTGGCGACTCGGGATACCGCTCCAGAGAGATGAAAGAAGCCTTTCGTATGGTGGAAAAAACCATGCTAATCAAGCTCATTTATCCCTGCACATCAACAGAATTACCAATGACTCCTGTCATAAAAAGAAAGCCACGTTTACATATTCTCGATACAGGATTGATCAACCACTCGCTTCAGATAATGGGTGAAATGGTCTTTAATGAAGCCGTCAGTGATGCTCACCGAGGAGTAATCGCGGAACACATTGTAGGACAGGAATTACTTGCTTCGAAATCTTCAATAATGAACACCCTGAACTTTTGGACTCGCGAAAAAGCCGAGTCCAGTGCCGAGGTAGATTACATTCTGCCCTATCGGGGAATGGTTATTCCAATTGAGGTCAAAGCAGGCGCTATTGGCAAACTACGCTCCCTGCTCCGATACATGGACGAAGCACCTCACAACATAGCCATACGGATTTACCAGAGCGAATATCTGGTACAACAAGCCACAACCACTGCCGGCAAACAGTTTACATTGTTAAACCTGCCTTTTTATATGGTTCACCGAGTTGAACGAGAATTAGATAAGCTAATTAAAAGAACGACACTGGGCTAATGTCTTGATTATAGATCTAATGAGTTATCAAACCAGGCTTTCTATAAGGATCTGTAAAAAATAATCGACTTGTATGGGTAAGATTTCCGGTTTATGTGGAACTATAGTAATAGAAGCAATGGTCAATGTGACAAGGATTTATCGATAAGGAAGAACAAATATTGATTGAGGTGATTTTGAATAAGATTCTCTTGTTATTGTCCGGTAATTTTGGAGATTTCTCGTATCAATTCTGGGATCTGATTCTCTTTTATATTCCAAAGAATTTGAATATCGACACCAAAGTATTCGTGAATAATCCTATTTCTAAAACCCCGAATTCTGAACCAATCGATAGAGTCATTTTGTTCACGGAAATCATCCGGTAATTGATTTGCTGCTTCCCCGATTATTTCAAAATTGCGGCAAACTGCATCAATTGATTTGTTATCATTATAAAAATCCTCGTAGGTTAAGCCCTCTGTGTATTTCAAAATTTTGTTCGCAGCATCGAGAATGTCTTCCAGAAGTAGGTGTGTAATTCTTTTAGACATAAATCAAATCTTTTTGAATTTCCTTAAAATATTTTGGTTTGATGCCGTTACGAGAAACCAAGTCAACCGGTCTTTTTAATAATGATTCAAGTTCAATAGCCAAATCAATGAACTCTATTCCCATCGGCCGTTCATATTCTATTAGAATATCAATGTCACTATCATCACGGTAATCATCACGTGTGAACGAACCAAATAACCCGATGGAAGTCAGATGGTACTTGCTTGCAAGACGAAGCTTATTCTCCTTAAGTATGAGCGTTATAATCCTTTTGTCCATCATAACCCAAAGATACAGAAAATTGTTTCACATATGAATTTAGGATTTTTGTTTTTGCGATAACTACCTGAACCGCTATCCGAAGATTCAAGAGGCAAGTGCAACATTTTCATCAGGGATTCCGGGTCAATCAGGTCAAATATTTTTGATAGTTCTCAGCGGGATATTTACAAGAAGAATAAATACGGCATTGAAGAAAAAGTTGGTTCTGTTCAAAGTACTTGGCCAAAAAGGTATATAAAGTAATTCGTGCGCATTTTGTTCATAACAACATGGGATTATGGGTTAAAGATATTGGTAAACAAGGATCTTGTAAAACGCAAAGTAGTGAATGTGAGTGCATAAGGTCCCAATTCGTGGGGCTAAGGTTTTTTCGTTTAGTCCCACGAATAGGCCACGATGATTGTGCATTGATATGCTTTGTCGCGCTTAGAAGGAATTGTTGATTATCAGGGGTATAACAAAAAATGCACCCCGTTTCGACGAGATGCATTGTACCTTAGTGGAGCTGGCGGGAATCGAACCCGCGTCCAAACAAGGAACCCATAGGCTTTCTACATGCTTAGTTGATCTTTGGTTTTCGAATCAAGACTGCCAATCAACAGGCGATCAAGACCTTAGCTTCTTAAGTTTCGCCCTCTTCCCGGAGCTTGAAGAGAACTAGTCCCAGATTGATTGCACCACGTGGTCAGACTGGATCAGGACATTACCGCCTGCGTGATGTATCGTCCCAGCACCTGGTGCCGGGATAAAGTGTAACCTACTTGATTCGGTTACGCAGCGATAGCGTAGTTATTTTCGCCAAATAAAAGTTTGAAACTAAGTTTTACGAGTGTTGTTCCAGTACTCGGCATGCTTACATACCAGTTCACCTTGATGTCAAAACCAGGGCAGCCCCAATAGGAATGCAAAAATACAGAAAATTTGCTAAATTCACGATTCTCATTGAGCTAATCATAATCACCATGGAAGTTGTTAAAATAGGCGTTTTACGCGAAACCAAAGTACCACCAGATCACAGAGTGGCTCTGCCACCTCAAAGAGTTTTGGAACTGAAAAGTCTTTTGCCAAATGTTGAGATACTTGTACAACCTAGTTCACTGAGGTGCTATAAAGATGAAGAATATACACAACTTGGTATTACCCTTCAGGAGGATTTGTCTGATTGCGATATGCTGATCGGGGTGAAAGAAGTGGATATTCCAGCCTTGATACCAGATAAAACCTACCTGTTCTTTGCTCATGTGGCAAAAGAACAACCATATAACCGCAAGCTCCTGCAAGCCTTTCTGGAAAAGAGAATTCGAATGATAGATTATGAATATCTGACTGATCCAACCGGAATCAGATTGATAGCTTTTGGCAGATGGGCAGGGATCGTGGGTGCTTATAACGGACTACGAGGTTTAGGTGTCAAATCTGGTAATTTTCAACTAAAACCGGCACACGAATGTCACGACAGACAGGAAATGGATGCCCAATTGGATAAGGTTGTTTTGAACAATGCCAGAATCCTGGTTAGTGGTGGAGGACGCGTGGCACAAGGGGCTATGGAAACACTGCAAAAACTTGGAATCCGCGAAGTGAGCCCGGAGAGTTATTCCTCTGATGTATTTAGTGAACCTGTATTCTGCAGGATCGATCCATGGCATTATGTGGAAAGGAATGATAATCTGGATTTTGACCTCCAGCATTTTTTTAAAAATCCGAATGATTACCATTCTATCGCTTTGCAGTATCTGCACAAAACGGATTTGTATATCGCTGCACACTATTGGGATCCTGATTCACCGCGATTTTTCGAATTAAATGATTTGGCTCCAAACAATTCGGGTTTAAATGTTATGGGCACAAAATTTTATGCCCCTAACGTTATTGCGGATATTTCATGTGATATTAATGGGTCGGTGCCTACTACCACCCATGCAACCACTATCGCTGATCCATTTTATTATTATGACAATATATTAATGATGACTGTAGACAATCTGCCTGGTGAACTTCCTCGCGATGCCTCTGATGAATTTTCAGATGTGCTTGTTAAGGAAATATTACCCCGCCTGATTTTGAATGACCCGGAAAAGGTTATCGAACGGGCCAGTATTACAGCAAATGGAGAGCTTACCAAAATCTTCAGCTATCTTGAGAATTATTCAAAAGGTCTGTAGGAATACCAGGCCCCCACATTATGAATTCAGGGTTTATGAAATCAGGCTTATTGTAGGTTAGGGATTCACCATTATCAGTGCGAGTAACTTTACCTCCCGCTTCCTCCAGAATAATTTGCCCGGGGGCAGTATCCCATTCAGAGCAAGGACCAAATTTGGGATAAATATCCCCTTTCCCTTCAGCAATCAAACAATGCTTCATAGCAGAACCATGAGGAAGAGTCTCAACATCGTATCCCTTTTCCTTAAGTTGATTCACAAATTCAAGCTCACGTGGCCCGGAGTGAGAACGAGAAATCATAATTCGGATTGCAGAATGCAGATTGGAGAATGCAGAATAATTTCTTCCGAAAGACGAAAGACGAATAACGAAAGACGATTCTTTCTTAAACGCCCCCTGTCCCTTGATCGCATAAAAAGTCCATCCCTGAACCGGAAAATAAATGAATCCTGCCACCGGCTTGTTTTTATGAATCAGGGCCAGATTGACTGAGAATTCACCATTTCGTTTTATAAACTCCTTTGTGCCATCAAGAGGATCAAGCATCCAGCAGTACTCCCAGTTTTTTCTGACCTCATAAGGGGTATGTTCAGTTTCTTCACTGATAACAGGGATATCCGGATAAAGGGATGATAGCCTATTCAAAATTAGCTCATTGGAGGCATTGTCTGCATTGGTTACCGGCGAATCGTCAGCTTTGGTCTGTATCTGAATGTCTCCGGAGGAATAAAATTGCATAATCAACTCTCCGGCTGATCTGATTAAATCTACAATCGGTTCAACCTTAAGTTTTTCAAGCATAATCAGGCTTTTTTCAGAATCCGGATGGTATCAATCGGGTCAGGAGAGGAGAATACAGTATTTCCGGCAACCAAAACATTCACCCCTGCTTCTACCAGGGCACTGGCATTTATAGTATCTACTCCACCATCAACTTCAATGAGGAATTCCAACTTACCTTCTTTCTTCATCTGCTTGAGTTTGCTGATTTTCTCGATAGATCCGGGAATAAATGATTGCCCTCCATAGCCTGGGTTGACAGACATGATTAGAACCAGGTCAACATCAGGTAGTATTTCCTCCAGAAGATGAACAGGTGTATGAGGATTAAGACAAACCCCTGCCTTCATGCCTAATTCTTTGATTAAATGAATAGTACGATGCAAATGTGTACATGCTTCATAATGGACAGTTAAAACATCTGCTCCGAGTTTGTGAAACAAAGGAATATACCGGTCTGGCTCAATAACCATCAGGTGAACATCCAAAGTTTTTTTTGCATGTTTTTTTATGGCTTGAACGACAGGAGATCCGATTGAGAAATTCGGTACAAAA
>JAYEFL010000029.1:0-19740 GCA_034658635.1 Bacteroidota bacterium
CTTTCTTACAGGTGGTTTGGAAATCAAAATATCAGGATATTCAGAGGACTTCACCCTATACAACAACATCAATGCCAATCATTTTGATGGTTATCAGATTTTTGGATTCACCAGAAATTCAGATAAGCTGGTTCGCTCTCCAAAAGGTCAAAATGCCTGGCTCACGTCTAAAAATAAAAATGAGAACAAGTTCAGCTGGACCGGTAGCGGGAATTCTCTGATCGATGAATGGGAGGAAGTTGTGCATCCGGGAGCTATAGGAACTACAAGATTGTCACCCGGAACTTTTGAGCAATCCCGGGCAAATGAGGATGTCGCTTTTCTTGGGAGTCAAATCACGAGAAAGGTTTTTATCACCAACGATTTGACAAGCTTACATCCGGAATTCTCAGAGCTTCCTGAAGCACCTTCTGCATCTCACTATAGAATTGCCACCCATCCTGATAGCGTAAACACGGTTGTACTTGCTACGGAGAAAAAAGTATATCTATCTAAGGATAAAGGTGAAACATGGACCAGATTGCCAAGTTTTCCAAAATACAGGCCATTTAAGATCCTTATTGATAAAAATACTGAGTACGGCGTTTATGCCGCTACCAGCACAACCGTTTACTATCTTGATGAAACCCTTTCCGGCTGGGTTGAGTTTAATAAGGGCCTGCCTGATCGTCATATTACAGAAATGAGAATGGTTCATTATCCTGATGGAGATTCGCGATTGATCCTTTCGAAGTATGGCAGAGGAGTTTGGGAGTCTCCTCTTTACTCAGTGCAAAACTCTCAATTACCCTTCCCTGATTTTGAATTACATGGAAGCAGCAAATCGGAAATCACCCTGGGAGAATCTGTGCAAATGACTGATTTGTCGGGAAATGCGGATGAAATTAGTTGGGAGATGAGCCATGAAAGCGGTCAATATTCAATCAGGGCCGGCAATGAAATTGAACCTGTTTTTTCTCCTGTATATACCGGCTATTACTCTGTTTCGCAAATAGCAACAAACAGCAATGGCACTAAAACCTTAATCAAAGATCTCTATGTAAGATTGAACAATGGATGGACCTTAAATACAGATGACATCAGGAGTACTGAGAACCTTGTTACTGTTTATCCCAATCCGAGTCATGGAGAGTTCAATATTCAGTATCAATCATCTGAAGATGGTGAAGTCATCATTAATATATTAAACTTCTCGGGGCAACTTATTGACTCTAAGGTATATTCCTCATCAATTCCTGAGATGAGAATTCCAATATCTATGGAAAAAGAAGCAAAAGGAATATATTTTGTCCAGGTGATTCAGGGAAACTTCAGTGAAACCCACAAAATTCTCTTGCAGTAAAATGTGTAATTCTATTAACCGTACGATAAAAATGCGAAAAAAACTGTGGATTCCGATTATAGTGTGTTTTGGTTTACTTGGCTGTCAGGATAATAAGGAGCAAGTTAAGCACCCCAATATTATACTGATTCTTGCCGATGATCTTGGAAGCGGTGATGTTAACTGCTATAATCCTGACTCTAAGATCCCAACACCTAATCTGGATATAATCGCAGAGCAGGGTGTCAGGTTTACTGATGCACATTCTGGTTCAGCTGTTTGCACTCCTACCCGGTATGGGATTATGACCGGACGCTATTGTTGGCGTACCCGTTTGAAAAGAGGCGTATTGAATGGCTATAGTAATCATCTGATTGATCCGGCAAGAACAACAATAGCTTCTCTGCTTAAAGCAAAGGGGTATTATACAGCAGGCATCGGAAAATGGCACCTGGGGATGGATTATAAAAAAGACTCCTTGGGGGAAGTAGATTTCTCAGCGAAAATTGAGAATAGTCCGAATGTAAATGGCTTTGACTATTTCTACGGAATTGCAGCATCACTGGATTTCCCCCCTTATGTCTACATTGAAAATGACCACTTTACAAAAACACCTACAGAAACCCAGAAGAAGTTGGGATTCCCCCGATATTTGAGGAAGGGTGAAAAAGCGGATAATTTTCATTTTGAAACGGCATGGGAACAATTATTGGAAAAAGCATCAGGGATTATTGACAATCATCCTAGCGACAAGCCATTCTTTCTCTATTTTGCACTCCCCTCCCCACATAAGCCTGTGTGGCCTGATAGTCGTTTTATTGGGGAGACTGAACTTGGCCCCTATGGTGATTTTGTATACCAGACTGACCACATTGTTGGGGTGGTTTTGCAGAAACTTAAAAAGTCAGGTATCGAGGAAAACACCCTCCTTATGGTTACTTCAGACAATGGTTCGTTTATGTATCGCCTGGATGACGCAAATGAGGCTGACCATCTGGTTGATGAAACAATTCAGGGCTACTTCCCCGAAAACCATACAGCAAATTACAAATACCGAGGCACAAAAGCAGATGTTTGGGAAGCTGGACACCATGTGCCATTCTTAGTACAATGGCCTGGTAACATAGAAAAAGGAAAAGTGCTTGATCAAACTATTTGCACCACTGATTTCCTTGCTACCCTGGCTGATCTCCTGGGGGTTGATCTTGCAGAAAACGAAGGAGAAGACAGTTTTAGTTTTATGTCTCTTCTTTGGGGAAATGAAGAAGAATATGCGCGTGCACCAGTTGTGAACCATTCGGCAAATGGTATGTTCGCTATCCGTGATGGAGCATACAAATTAGTGTTAGGAAATGGTTCCGGTGGCCGACAACATCCAAGGGGTAAACCATGGGAAAAACCTTATGCCTTTTTCAATCTCGCTGAAGATATATCAGAAACAACAAATATTATTGATGATAATCAGCCCTTAGCTTTAAAGATGGAACAAGCTCTGAACCGGATAATTGATTCCGGATCCAGTAAAGAAAAGGTGCAAAAGATTGTCAAATCAGACTAAAATACAATCACAATTATGAGAAAATCAATACGTTCACTATTAATTGGAGCAATAACTCTAATTATAACACTTGCTGCTTGCACAACAAAACCAGCAGAAGAACCAAAACCGAACATCATCTATATCATGCTGGATGAGATGGGCTATTTTGAACCATCATATATGGGCAATGAGATGTTAGAAACGCCAAATATTGATAAAATGGCTACAGAGGGCGTATTCTTTACGAATGCTTATGCAGGTGCTTCCTTATGTGCTCCAACCAGGGTAAGCTTGATGACCGGCAGACATATGGGACATGCCAGTATGCGCTCAAATTCGGGTGGGATGCCTATTCGTGCCGATGAAAAAACAGTTGCCTCGATGTTAAAAGAAGCAGGCTATGCAACCGGAGGTTTTGGCAAATGGGGATGTGGTAACCGTGGAACGTCAGGTGTACCTGAGAAGCATGGCTTTGATATTTTCTACGGATACTACGATCAGGTTCATGCGCATACTTTTTACCCAAAATATCTGATTAGAAATAGCGAAGAAGTGATGCTAGAAGGTAACGATGGTTATCATTATAAAGGTGGAACACATGCACAAAACAGCATCTTTGAAGAGGCGGTGATATTTATCCAAACCAATGCTGACAAACCATTCTTCTGCTATCTTCCCTGGACTCCACCACACGGCCTTTGGGGTATTGATGAGGATGATCCATCCTACCTTCACTTTAAAGACAAACCATGGAGTGTAAAAAAGTCATGGAGAGAAGATGATGCGGCTCGTTATGCAGCATTATTGCATAAAGTTGACAGTCAGATTGGTGAAATATTTAAACTGCTGAAAGAACTTGAGATAGACGAAAATACCATTGTATTTGTTTGTGGAGATAATGGAGGACAAGCCTATTTCAAAAGTGAAGAAAATCCCCATGGTATATTCGAACCAAATGTAAATCCTCAAACCGGCGAAGTTTTTAAGGGAGGAAAAGGAAATATTTACGAAGGAGGATTAAAAATCCCTATGGTGGTTCGCTGGCCTGGTAACATTGCTCCAGATACTGAAAATGATTTTGTGTGGTATTTCCCAGACTTCATGGCCACCGTTGCCGATATAGTGGATGTTGAGAAGCCAACAGAATGCGATGGTTTATCTATACTGCCAACATTAACAGGACAAGGGATTCAGGAAGAACATGAATATATGTTTTGGACAGGCGGAGGCCGCTGGGCAGTAAGGTCTGGCGATTGGAAAGCAGTTTCAGAGCGCCTTAAAAAGAAGAAGAGTCCTGACAATTGGGAACTATATAATCTGGCAGAAGACAAGGGAGAAACAACAAATATTGCCATAAACAACCCTGAACAACTTAAAAGATTGGTGGATTATGCTTTTGAAGCATTTAACGAGCCTGTCAAAGGCGAAATATATGACAAGGAGTTGTATAAAAAAGACCATAAAATCAATCTTCCAAAACCAAGTAGAGAAAAATAAACACTTCGAAGACAAGTTTCAGTGATAATAATGATGCAACCAAACTTAAATAAGCGTCCAACTTTCTAAAGCAGACCCAAAAAAACGGTGTCCAACAAAAGAATGTTGACATGGGTTTATTCTCTGTCTGGCAGGAAAGCTTTCCAAAAAAACCGAGAAACAAGGGCATAAATATTCTTTATACAGAAACTATGAATACTTCAAAAAGAATAAATCAACTAAAAAAATCTGCAATTCACGAAATGACGCGCTTATCAAAACAATATGATGATGTGGCGTTTTTGTCGTGGGCAAAACCTACAACCGGAACCCCAAAACATATCAATAATGCAGTAATTGAGGCCATCCAAAAAGGACTGACCGGAGGTTATTCTCAAAGTGAAGGCTTGCCAGAACTAAGGAGAGAAATTGTAAAAAAGCTTATAAGGAACAATAATATTGATGCCAATATTTCGCAAATAATTGTTACTGTGGGAGCAATAGAAGGGCTGGCTGCATCAATTTTGACAACCATCGATCCGGGTGATGAAGTAATCCTCCCAACGCCAACATATTCAACCCATATAACACAGGTTAAGCTTGCATCGGGAATACCAGTTTTAGTTCCTTTGATTGAAGATGAAAATTTTGCTTTGGATATTGAAGCAATTAAAAAGGCAATTACACCAAAGACAAAAGCTATTATGTATTGTAGCCCAAGTAATCCGACAGGAACAGTGTTTCCCGAAAGTACACTTCGTGAACTTGGGAAAATTGCTTTAGAACACAACCTTACTGTAATAACCGATGAAGCTTATGAGTACTTTACGTTTGATGATAGCAAACATTTCAGTATGGCCTCAATTCCCGAAATGAGTGACAATGTAATAAGCAACTATACGTTTACTAAAACTTATGCAATGACCGGTTGGCGCATCGGTTATATTCATGCCAATGAAGAAATTCTTGCCCAGATTAATAAAGCACATATTCCCTTGACTATTTGTGCACCTGTAGCTTCGCAATATGCGGCAATTGCTGCCTTAAAAGGTAGCCAGGGATGTATCGAAGAATTCCACTTACATTATCTTAAAGCCAGGAACCTGATGTGTGAAAGGTTGGATAGATTAGATTCGTTTTTTGAGTATAACAAGCCGGAAGGTTCTTATTTGATGTTTCCAAAGATTTTAGGAGATCAAGGAAACAACTCAATTGCTTTTAGCAAAAATCTATTAAAGGAAGCCAGGGTTTCTACAACTCCAGGAATTGCTTTCGGACCAACCGGCGAAAATCATATCCGGCTATCTTTTTGTGTTCCCAATGAAATGATAAATAAAGCCTTTGATAGAATGGAAAAGTATTTAAGATAAAGCAAACGCATTTATCAATAAAAATAAGATAAATACATATTCATTAAATATTTTTTAGAACTAAAATACTAACGAAATGACAAAATTGAGAAAAAATAGTGGCACCGGTCAAGGTAGAGGCCTTGGAAGCGGTGGTGGTCAAGGAAGAAACAGAGGTGGTGGATACAGTATTGGAGGATATTGTGTGTGTGCTAAATGTGGTGCTAAAGTGCAACATCAACAAGGGGTTAAGTGTACAACACTAAAATGTTCTGAGTGCGGACATACAATGATCAGGGAAGAGTTGTTAAATGAAAAACGTTCTAAAAGTTAAAAGGTGAATAATGAGAACTTATCTTGATTGTATTCCGTGTTTCATGCAACAAGCTTTACGTGCAGGGCGAATGGCTACTTCTGATGAAAATGAGTTAAAACAAATTCTTGATAAAACAGGAGATATGGTAAAAACTATCTCAATGCAAGCCACACCTGCCGAAACCGGAATGATGGTTTATCGAATTGTAAGAGAGGTTACAGGTGTAAATGACCCTTATAAAAGTATCAAGCAACAACATATTAGAGAAACAAAATCTATCTATCCTGAACTAGAAAAAATAGTTGCAAATTCCGACGACAAGCTTCTTACTGCTATAAAAATAGCAATTGCCGGAAATATTATTGATTTGGGAGTCAATAAAGAATTTAATATTGTAAGGGATGTGAAAAATATCCTGGAACAGGATTTTGCCATTTTAGACTATGATTCTTTTAAAACACAACTGAAAAAAACAAAAAACATCCTCTATATCGGCGATAATTCCGGAGAATCGGTTTTTGATAAAATACTTATAAAAGAATTAAAGAAACCGGTAAAATATGTAGTCCGTTCGATCCCCATAATAAATGATGTTACCCGCGAAGATGCTATTGCTTCCGGATTAGATGAAGTTGCAGAATTGATTGATTCAGGTAGTGAATCGCCGGGTATTATTCTCAATCAGGCAACACCGGATTTCGTAGAACTATTCAATACATCAGACCTTGTAATAAGTAAAGGACAAGGGAATTTTGAAGGATTATCTGATTGCAAGAGACAGGTATTTTTTCTATTAAAAGCAAAATGCCACATTATCTCAAATCATCTTGACATAGAAGAGGGTTCTATTATTCTCCAGGAACACGTTTTTCAGTAGGTGTGGCCAGAACAGGAATAAACATTTAGGGCTTCTCCATCTACCTGATCCCATCCAATGGTCATTGTTGTTGCAGGATCATCGCTCCATGATAGTCGGATTTTATTCAGTGATGCTGGCGTAGGTTCTTCCTGACATGCGTTGCCAAATAATGCGACTGCTAATAATATTAAAATTGTTTTTTTCATGTTTATTGTAATATTTGGACATGGGCAGACACGTTGGTCTGCCCCTGTCGATATTGCGATTATTTGGTCATGTATTCAAATTTTATTTCCTGGTATGCCCATGGGTGATCCGGGGTGACGGCATCTACTACTACTGATGGCTGACCTGATTCATTATAATCTATGGAAATCTTTACCCGATTGTAGGCGCCTGTGCGATAGGCAAATGTACTTCCGTCATCGTCGTATAAATAATAATTCCCTGGTGCATGTCCGTAAATTCTCAGAGTCAAAGCAACCTGCTCCCCTGGTTTTGGTGTCTGCATGGCAACTGGAATCATAGGAATAATACCACCATCACGAACAAAAACCGGTATTTTATCCAATCCACATGCAATGGTAATAAGCTCATTTTCTCCAACCAGGTCACCATTATAGAAATCATACCATTTACCCGGAGGCAAAACCACTTCACGCTGTTCCTGTCCGGCAAACATCGGAGCAACCAGCATGTTTGGTCCGGCCATATACTGATACTTGATTTCTTTTTGTCGGGCCAAAGCATATGGATTTTTCTCACCATCCAGCTCACCCTTTTCCTCTTCAGTAAAATCCAAAAATCCTTTTTCTAATTGAACAGCCCTAAACGGAGGAGTGCCTTCGAAATAATAATCTGCAAACGCTGAGTAGAAATAAGGGAATAGTTGCATTCTCAGCAGTGCGGATGTTTTGAATTCATCATAAACCTCCGGGAAAGACCATGGTTTGGTTCCGGAAGCCCAGGCATTGATAGTAGCCATAGGAGAAAAACAGGATGTTTGCATTCGCCTGACCCATTCCTCACCGGTTGGAGAGTTGCGGACTTCGGGTGTCCAAAGAACTCCCGAAAAACCGGAATTTACCAGAGCAGTAATAAAGTTTTGATGACTATAATGATCGCTGTACAGTACAAATGGATATCGCGTGCCGCCAGCAGTATTACCTCTTACCAAGCCCCAAGTTCTCTGGTTTCGCTCTTCGAATATGGAATTTACGGCTTCCATCATTTGGAGGGGATATATCTGACGCATCTGTTCCCCGTCAATTCCAGATGGAAATTCAGCCACATCAGGCCACAACCAGGAATCATAACCATCTACTTCATCAATCTTGTATCCGGATACTCCAATATCCAAATGATTCTCTCCGAAATGAGAGTTCAGTACTTCTCTTGCTTCCGGGATTGTATAATCTGGAATCTCCCCGGCCCAAACGGTATGACTACTGGTGAAATCCTTCATTCTAGCATGAATTGTGGATCCGGGAGGGATATAAGGGTTTATCCAGAGATTTATCCGAATTCCCTTATCGGCCAACTCATTAAGTGTCTTTTCAGGATGTGGCCAACGACTCTGATCCCATTCATAAGTGCAGGGATAAGAAGCTGATTGCCAGCCTGGTTCCAGTCCGATTACATCCAGCGGAAATCCATTCTCCTCAAACATAGCAACCTCATTCATAACCTGCATATCTGTATATCTGGTAGGCACCCGATGCCAGAACCCCATACCCCATTTAGGTGGTACTGGTCCTCCTCCGTTAAAGAGGTTATATCTTTTGATGACATCAAGCATTTCAGGACCAGTAAACAGATAAAGTTCTGCCCCGTCAGCCGGAACAAGAATCTCAATCCCATCTGAATAGGGAGCTGCTGACCAATGTGGGTCAGTATTCCGGTCTCTCACCTGTGGAGGATTTTTGCTGTCTTTACGAACAGCAGTTCCCACCCATACATCTATGTAGCGGGCTGCATTAATAAGTATTCCGTATCCCTTTGAAGAAACATAAAAAGGAACCGGTGCATGTGTGCGGCCATCATCCTTACCTCCAACATGATCCATGTGTAAGCGTAGTATTCGTCCGCGCTGTTGAACAGTGCGAAAATGCATCCCTAATCCGTAGATTTTTTCATTACGATCAAGAGGAATTCGAATAAAGGTTTTGCCATTCTTAACCGTGTATTGTGGCTCTTCAAAAAACTCAGGGAATCCTCCATCAGGTAATGCTGTAATTGCTGCCTCTCTTGGTACCGGGTTGGCTACTGTCAGGTAGTTCACTGCCTCGGGGGTACCAAGGCTTGCTTTCCATACTCCTGGGAGGGTTTGGGTGAAAGTGATTGGGCCGGATTCTGGTTGAGGTTGGTTTTTTGGGGTGCAGGCCGCGATTAGAGTGACGCATAGAGTGACGCAAAAGTGACGCAAAAGTGACGCAAAAGTGACGCGGGAGTTTTTTTTATTTCTTTTTTTTTCCATTTCTGGGTTTGGTTTTCGTCTATATAATAAACTGGTTCTTTATGATGTATCGAAAGCTTGAAGACTGCGTCACTCGCGCGTCACTCCCGCGTCACTCCCGCGTCACTTTCCTCCCCCCCGCATACTTCCCAACAATCTCCTGCATAGCCTCAAACTGCCTCTCCATACTAGTCAGGAGTTTAAACTGTGCCTTTGCTCTCTGAAGATTGTGGTGCTCACTATGTATCTTAAAATAGTTATCTCCATCAACATAATCAGTTATAAAACGAAGACCTATAATGTATGGAAATAGTTTTCCTGCGAAGGCCAAATGATTAATTTCAACCTGATTGAGTGTATCCTTTGTTTCCTGGAGGAAGCCTTTGGCATAGCCTTCAAAAAGCTTTATATCCATCTCAATATTATCGAGATTGGCGTCATCCTCATTTCCGGTATTGGTTGTTGTTCTGATGCTATCGCCAAAATCGTAATGAACGTATCCGGGCATCACTGTATCCAGATCAATTACACAAAGCCCCTTATCATTCTGATCTAGAAGAACATTGTTGAACTTGGTGTCGTTGTGAGTAATTCTCAATGGAATCTTACCCGCCTCCCCTAATCTGAGAATTGTTTTCATCTCTTCGGCCCGGGCCATTACAAAATCGATCTCAGCTTTTACCATATCAGCTCTACCAAGAGGATCTCTTTTGAGTGTATCCATAAAAGTATCCAGGCGCCAGGCTATGTTATGGAAATTCGGGATTGTGTCATTCAATGGTTTGCCAGGCAAATCTGCTAGCTGTGATTGAAACTGTCCGAACATCCGTCCGCCTTCAAAGGCCTTCTCAGGTGAGTCAACCATATCATAGCTTTTGTTATCCCAGATAAAAATATACATCCGCCAGAAATTCCCGTCAGAATCCCTATGGTAGGATGAATTATCATGGGTAGGAATAACAGTTAACACTTCTCTATCCGGATTAGAATCCGGATTAATTTCAATTTTCTTCCTAATGTGAGAAGTCACTCTTTCCACATTCTCCATTAATCCGGGCACATCTTTAAATACATGATGGTTTACCCGCTGCAGGATATAATTGTATTGATCAGCTTCCTTTGTATCAATTTTAAAAGTGTCATTGATATGACCTGAGCCATATGGAGCCCCGGCTGCGTATGTTCCATTGTGTTGGAAATTTGAAACGATTTGTTTTAGGTCGTACATTGTTTGATTTTAGGGTAATGGTTTAATAAATGGGCAGACACGTGGGTCTGCCCCTACTAGTTTCGGATTTTGATTTTCATTGCGTTTTCTATTGGTTTGTCAGCTACCAGGATCAGGTAGCCTCCTCCTCCTGCGCCGCTTAATTTCCAGCCATAGGCTACATCTTTATATTTATCGATTAACAATAAAACTGATGGGTCAACCATATTCGGGAACATTGCAATCTGGGCTTCGAAGGATTTAGTAACAGACTCTCCAAAGGCTATTAAGTCCTTTTTCATCAGGGCATTCCAGCATGTTTTTGTAGCTTCTGACAGAGTCTGAGCACCTTCTTTACTTATCGAGGTATTGCCAAGCACATCGTAATCACTTTTTCTCGGACCCAAGGTCACCAGATACAGATGATTTTCGATCCAATCAAGCAATTCCTGATCATCGCAAGTACTGATTTTATCAGGCCAGTAATCACCGGCATAATCGTAGCGATTGAGTCCTGGCATAACTATCCCAAGTGCATCCTGAGATCCTGCAATTTCTTTCTTCCCCGGACTGTTCTCATAACTGAACAGTATTTTGGCAAGTTTCTCTTTGTCTCCCTCCGGAATCTGGTGCTGCCAAAGTTCAATCGCTTTTTTCCGTGTACTGGTTGACATCCCACTTCTATCGTTGAATTCAATTGTGGGCTCGATGTTGATAGTTAGAACCGGACCCGGATAGAATTTGGAAACCCAGGGCTGGTCAAGCCAACCTCCGGCCAGGTCGATCCGATATGGGATCGTGCAAACCGCTCTTAAGGCAGTAGTAGAACGAGCTGGTAACTTGCCATGCGGAACCCTCTTCTTCACCAGATAATCGATACCCATTTTTTTACAAATACTCTCCTTTACCGGAGTACTTCCGTCTTCATTAACAAAGAAGATATCAGGTTGAATCTCTTCAATCTCATTCAGAAAATCAATAATCCCTATGCCGGTATTGATCCTCACCTCCTTCACTGCCTTCAGAGCTTCGAGCATAAACCTCCTCTCATCCTCGTTCACAACAGGGTACCTGCCTTTCAGTTCATAAACTGTTTTATCTGAGCCAATCCCCACATAAAGATCCCCATGACTGGCAGCCTCGTGAAGAAAGGCAATATGACCGCTATGCAGCATATCAAAACATCCGGTAACAAATACTTTTTTCATCTCAGTTCATCATTATTTCATCACAAAAAATCCAAGCCTCGCCACCTGCACCCTGATGCCAATCCGGACAGGTTTTTATTGAATGTGCTATTATCTTAATGTATTTTGCATCTATACTATTAAGGTCGATCCCCATGTCAATCACTTTCTTCCCCATTTCATCAGGTGAAGTTTTGTGCTTCAGTTCTCCAACCTTTTTCAAGGATTTAGGATCGGTCCCCGCAAAAAATTCAATTTTTTCAGGCAGGAAGATCCATGATCCGATATTTTGCAAAAATCCGGCTTCAATTCGCGAAAGAGATTTGATCTCATCCAACTCCAGTCCAACCTCCATGTTCTCCCCTTCGAACCCCAACCATGCTCCATCCTGGATATTATTAATATCTCCCCGTAACCCATCGCCAAAGGAAAGAAATCCATCTATTCCCTGACCGGGATAACGTGAATGCGGCTTGGATGACCCTCCGGTGCGCTTAAACTTACTGGATTTAACAAATCGGACGGTAATGATTTCACTGGGAAATTTTCCATCCTCTATAGCTCTCACCCAAATTGTTACTGAACTGTCAATCCGTGTTGGAGCCAGGTAAGGAGTACGGCTCCAAGAACTACTAAGATCTCTTGTATATTGAATTTTAGCTCCTCTTGGGGCATCTGCAACAAAAAAAACTTCATCAAAGAACACTACTGTTTTAGGGTTCGTCTTTCCATCAACATCAACAACAGGAGGACTTACAATTCCTGCTGGGATTGCTTGCATTTTAAAAACCCAGGCGTGTTCACAGGGACGATTTTCCGGATCCTGCAATTCATCAGGAATTTGGATGCTTAGACCAGTTTTCAGATTATATTCCCAATCCAATTTTCCCGGGTACCCGAGTAGACTGATCTTTGTGTTCTCATTAGGTTGCGCATAATACAGATTCAAAACTTCACCCGGCCATTCAAAAGTCACAGCGTAAACATATTTTCCTTTTTTGTCCTGAATATATCTGATTTTTTCGCCCTCTTTAAAATGCTCAAACCTCTGAGTTTTATAGATTGCTTCTTTGTTAACCCTGATCCACTCCCCCATTTCAGCCAATCGCTCCACGCTTGCTTCCGGTATGAGGCCTTCAGCTGTTGGTCCTACATTGAGCAGGTAGTTTCCGCCTTTGGCTATAATATCAACGAGGTTGTGGATCAGCATCTCGGCTGATTTCCAGTTATGATCGTTCTTTTTAAATCCCCATGTGTTGTTCATGGTCATGCACGATTCCCAATCCAGCGCAGAGGCCTTATCCAGGATTTCCTGTTCAGGAGTTCCAAAATCACCTGCATAGGTTTTATCTTTGTTCATACCCTGCATTCCCTGGCGGCCTTTCCCCACACGGTTATTAATGATAAGATCCGGCTTCAGGCTTCTTAAGTGTTGGTACAATGCCTTACCCTGCTCTTCTGTCCATTCAGAAATCCACTCACCATCGAACCAAAGAATTCCTACATCACCATAATCTCCACTCAGCAATTCATCCAACTGCGGAATCAGGTATTCCTCACGGTATTTTGCAAAGTTATTCCCCTTTGCATCAGGGTGATGCCAATCCATAATTGAATGGTAGAAGCAAAGCCTGACCCCTTCTTTATTACAAGCATCAGCCAGTTCTTTCAGTAAATCTCTTTGAATAGGAGCTGCATCCATTACATCATAATCGCTCACTTTTGAATCCCACAAACAAAATCCATCATGATGTTTAGATGTAATCACCATATATTTCATCCCGGCATCCTTTGCAATGCGTGCCCATTCCCGGGCATCAAACCTGGTAGGATTGAACTGCCCAACGAACTTTTCATATTCTTCCACCGGAATTTTTGCACGATCCATTATCCATTCTCCGATCCCCGGGATTTCTTTTCCCTGGTATATTCCTGCCGGAACAGCATAGGCTCCCCAATGGATGAACATCCCAAAAGTGGCATCCCGCCACCAGCTCATCCGATCATTGAAATCCAGTCTGTTTTCTTTCAGGTAGTTTGTCTCTGTTTCCTGTTGTTCCTGGCAGGAAAGCAATAAGACAGGAAAAATAAGAATCAGTATGAGGTTTCTAATATATATTTTCATGATTTCAGGTCTTAGTTCATTTTAAGCATTTTCATAGCACTTGAGAAAGACGCCAGATTATCTTCTTTGATACTTTGTTTTTCCAGATCAGGGCCAGAATATTCCAGCTCAAGAATAAATCCTCCACCGGCTTGAAAGTAGCGCAATTCAAAAGGATGCCATCCCTGTCCGAGAGCAATCTCACCGGAAGCTTCTCTTCCACCATGCATTCCATCATTATTCACCACTTCCTGTCCTCTTACAATCAAAACAGATCCATCATCTGAAAAAGTATAGAATCGATATATACCGGCACGTTCTATCTGTATATATCCCCTTTCTACCAATCCGTATGGTCCCTCAGGTAAGACCTCAGGAAATCCAGGTTTAGAAACAATTCCATGGCTATTAGATTTCAGGTCTTTGAAATCATACACTGATTTGAAGTTGCCTTCAAAAAGAGAATAGCTCACTCCTGCTTGTCTTTCCAGATCCAATCCGGTAACAATATCCTGTTGATCCAGATTGACATCAATGGTAGAACTAGTATGTCCGGAGGGCATTCTGATAACAGCCTTAACACGGGTATCTTCGGTAAATACTATTGGCTCAGTGTATTCTTGTCCTGATTCAGAAGGATCAGTCCCATCGGTGGAAAACAAAATCTTGGCTCCATCGACTGCCTTGTGCAGCTCGAGGGTAAACTCTCTCAGAAAAACGAAACTGTTGGCCGATACTACAGGTACCGGAATGCGATAATTCACATCCATTGCATCAAGCCGGAGGTAGTGGGCTTTCATCCGGTACAGAAAAAGCTCATAATCTCTCAAGTCTGCAGGTGTCCAGACCACCTCGGCAAGAGCCGACATTCGCGGTACCGCCATATATTCAGCCTGCTTGATAGTCTGGATGTATTCAGTCCACACATTACCCTGAGCACCAAGTATGTGCTTTGCCTCTTTTTGGGTCAGAGCCTCCGGGGTGGGTTCAAAAGAGTAAACTTTTTCCATTGTCAGAAATCCGCCAATTGCTTTTGGCTCATGCGCAGGATTTCCCTGGTAAAAATCAAAATAGCAGTGTGAGGTAGGAGACATGATGACATCATGAAACTCACGTGCGGCCTGAATTCCTCCGGCTACTCCCCGCCAGCTCATAACAGTTGCATCAGGGGCCAGTCCTCCTTCAAGAATCTCATCCCAGCCAACCAGCCGGCGATATTTTGTCTGGAGAAAGGTTTCAATTCTTCGGATAAACCAGGATTGCAGTTCATGCTCATCTGCCAGTCCTTCTTCTTTTATTCTGTTCTGGCAATCGGGACAATCTTCCCATCGGATTTTAGGACACTCATCTCCTCCTATATGGAAATATTCAAAAGGGAACAGATCTATAACTTCCGAAAGCACATTCTCAAGAAACTCAAATGTTTCTTCTTTTCCGGCACAATACACATCGGCAGCCACTCCCCATCCCTGGCGAACCTCAAAAGGGCCACCTGTGCAACTCAATTCAGGGTATCCCGCAAGGGCAGCAACTGAATGTCCGGGCAATTCAATCTCAGGCATTACATCTACGAATCTGGTACGGGCATACTCAACAACCTCTTTAATTTGCTCTTGGGTATAAAATCCTCCATAAGTTCCACCCTCTGCGGTTTTCCTCACCGATCCAACTTCAGTCAGTAAAGGATACTTTTTAATCTCAATTCTCCAGCCCTGATCCTCGGTCAGATGCCAATGAAACACATTCATTTTATGCATGGCAATGAGGTCAATGTATTTCTTGATGAATTCAACCGGGAAAATATGTCTTCCCACATCCAGGTGCATACCCCTCCATGAATATCGGGGTTCATCTTTGATCTCCACACAGGGAATCAACAACTGATCTGGTTCAAGTTCCTCCTCGTTACCGAATATTTGCGGTGGTAAGAGTTGCATCAAAGTCTGCACTCCATAGAAAACAGCTCTGGCAGAATTTCCTGTGATATTGGCACTATTACCTGTAACAGTCAACTCATAAGCATCGGGATTATCTGAAAAATCAAGTGATCCTAAGGTCAAATGAATGCCTTTCCCATTTTTTGAATCTACTTTCATATCCAGTTTCAATCCGGCAGTTAAAAACAAACGTTCCATCAGGTAATCAGCTGCCATTTTGAGGTCGGCATCATCTGATCCCAGAAAGACAGGCACAACAGAAGAAATCCTGCACTGACCTCCTGTAACTGATACAGAAGCTGGTTCAGGAACCAACTGAATCTTAACCTCATTTTTTTTACACGCCAACATTGTCATTATCAACACTATCAAGACACTATATCCCACAAACTTCCTCATTTTCTTAAGCTTTGATTATTCTACAACTATTTCATCTACAAACAAAAATGCAGCCTGATCCTTTCCATTATGCCAATCAGGACAAACCCCAAGGTTTTTTGCCTTTACCCTGATAAACCTATAGTTTCCAGACCCAAAACTCAATTCAAAATCCTTCTTAATCGCTCCTTTTGCCCTTTGGTCCACTTCGTTGATTAGTCTTCCCAAGGGGATAAATTCCTTTCCTGCCACAGATCCCCAGAACTCTACCTGAGTGGGCATGAAAATCCATGATCTGGAATCTTGAAGGCATCCCAGAATGACTTTTTGAACCAAGCTGGTTTTACCTAAATCAATAAGGACCTCCATGTCTTTGTACATGAAACCCTGCCAGTTCCCATCCAGATAGTCCCTTGATCCACGAATACCATCTACAAGGCCAAAATCACCACCGGCCGAATATTTTGACGTATAGCTTGAGAAATATTTTGGCTTTTTACCGATAGCCAAATGCAGAGAAAAAGGCTTTGAAGAAATATTAAGCAATTCAGAATCTACGAAAAGGCCAACTGAAAAAACTGCACTTTCTCTCAAAGTAATACGATCAGTCAATACCGGTGATGTAAACTCCGGCCTTTGTCCATCCAGAGTATATCTCAATAAGCCGTATTGTTCAGATGTTCTGGCACTTACCTCAAAGAGGCCATTGCTTTTGTTGATTCCATATTCGATCAAGGGGTCAGGGTACAATTCCAATAGATCAAACCAGGCAGTTCCTTGTGAAATCAACTCCAGAGAAGGATTAATTTTAATAGTATTTGTACCATCGGCCGGTACCTGAAAATGAATTTTATAACGAGTCCAGTCATGTGTCAGCGAAACTTTCTCACTGGCATAATCTCCGGCTGAAATACTTAGAAAACTTCCTTCATATTTATTCTTCCCAAATAGCTTTTGCCAAAAATTCCTCTTGGGAATAATAACAGAATTAGTATCAATTCGAGCCCAAACAGACAGAGTATAGCCTGTCCCACTATTTAGGCGAACAGGAAAGAATGACAGGGTAACACCCTGATTATCTGAGGGGGTTACCATCCTCAATGAGTGTCTTCCCTCAAATGGCTTACTGGCATCCAGAAAATAATTGGCCCCTTTGTCTGTTCCGACTCTTGCATAACAGGCGGCAGGTACACCAGGACTCACAGTATTTTCGAAACCGGGATCCTGAATCAGATTTCCAGGGTAGTATTCAGTACCGCCATTATGGCCACTGATACGGTATACTCTGACTCCATACCCATCTATGAGGTCTTGTATTTCATTTCCATTGGTATGGATCTGACGATCCTCATACAGCACATCAATATTTGATCCGGATAAACTGAATGGAGACTTGATTTGAAGTTCTTCAGGGCTATTTTTTTCGTTAACAGTTATGATCAGTAGTTCTCCATTATATTCTCTAACCGATATTCGGATCCCCTCCTTATTAGTCGAAAACCCTGAAACAAGCTCACCTTCAATAAGATATGATTGAATCTCCTGAATCTCCAGAGCCATTTTCCCGCATTCTCCCCATGTGGCTGTTGATTTTGGGAAACCATTTTGACCATGTCTGACGAAATATTGTATGCCGGCAGCTCCTTCTACAACTGCCAGCCAGGTCATGGCTCTCAATTCTCTCAAAGAAGGTTCTCTGCCCCACCATTCTCCTCCGCCAAAGGCTTGTGGAACTATCCAAACTGCCTTTTCACCAAAAAATTCTTTTTTTAAATTCCGGGTAACTGTTCCCACACTACGTATAGGCTGATTGGGAACAGGGTATGGATCAGCCATGACGATATCCATAGCATCTGCATATTTACGTGCCTGGGCAGGAGCCATAAAAACTATGCTCACAGGATGATAGGGATCGATGGATTTAATCACGTCATATGTGGCCTTCAGTGAATCAGGATCTTCACCATGACCGGTTGGCTCATCAGAGATATACCATCCGAGCAGAGCAGGATGATCTTTAAACCGGATAATCTCATCCATCAGTCGCTGTTTTTTTTGTCTGGCTGTTTGATCAGCAGAAGCCCGACCACTACCAACACCTCCACCTCCGGCAACCGAAAGCAGGTTATAGTGAACCTTCATCCCAAGCCGGGCACAGCGATCCATGTATGCTTGCCTTTCACCAACAGTCTGAGGAATAATTTTTTGATAGGGTGACATCATATTGAAACCTTTAACCACTTCCTCTTCTGGCAGGGTTTTCTGAACCGGGGAATAGCAATAAAAGCCAACAGGGTAATACGGACGATCATCCACGTATAGTCCACCAGTTAATCGATCAATTTTAACAGCGTGAGGTTTTTCAGGTAGTTGAACCAGATTTGTTCTCAGCTCCAGATTCATATCCTCTCCTTCAATCCAGACTACCAAAGTTGAAACCGATGTATCCTGCTCACGCAGTTCAAAAGGCAGACGCAGCAATGATTTATTTAGTATAGTATCCTGTCTCAGGAGCAAGCGGCCATTCAAAGAGAGTGTGAGTTTAGCTTTTTTGCCAGATTCATTGTTTGGCACTACAAGCAAAGCTTCAGTCTTTGTTTCGTTGGTATAGAAACTCATCCGGGCATTTAGTTTCCAACTCTCCTGTGCATTGAGAGTAATAGTAAACAGCAAACAGCTTAGCAGAATACTACCAATTTTACTCATAATGATCCTCCTGTTCAACAACAGACAGCTCATAAAAATATCCGGCCAGAGCCGTACAAATATCCTCCATGAATTTTTGGCCCTTCTCCTTAGTCGCCTTAGCAGGGTTTCCAATCCCGGTGTCCTTTGTCACTTCGGGCCAGTCTCTGGGAGTCCATGCCCATCCTTCCTGGTGAGCCTGAAATATTAATTTTTTCTCATTTCCTTTGCCTGCCTCCTTCAGAGGGAGCACCAAATGAGGAACCAATACCTGCATAAGTGAAGTTTCCATCTCACCAGCATGATCTCCAGGTTCTTCAAAATAAGTAGCATTATCAAGAATTCTGAACCAATCAACAGAAGAAATAAACATGTCAGGATAGGTAACCAGAACTTCGCGAATCATTTGCTTAAAGTGGTTTCCTCCATGCCCGTTTAAAATCACAAGCTTATCAATGCCCTGCTGATCAAGTGATTCCACAACATCCTCCAAAATCCTGGCTTGGGTGGATGCATGGATATTTATACAACCAGGATACTCCATTTGGGCAGAATTCACCCCATATGGAATGGCTGGCAAAACCAAAACCTTTCCTCCAGCCTCCCAGGCCATGGAAGCAGCCGTTGCAGCAATAGCTTCAGTCTCATAATTATCAGTTCCAAAAGGCAGATGAAAATTATGCGGTTCAGTTGCCCCCCAAGGGAGGATTGCAACCCGGTATTCTGTTTTTTCAACAACTTTCCAGGGTGTTTCTGCCAGGATGTATGGGCGTTTTTTCATGGTTTGGTTGTTCGGTTATTCGGTTATTCGGTTATTCGGTTGTTCGGTTATTCGGTTATTCGGTTGTTTGGTTGTTCGGTTGTTCGGTGGGGGCCGATTCGCGAAAAGGCACCTAAGGGTTTATTTTGTTTTGCATTCTATAATG
>JAYEFL010000030.1:0-19680 GCA_034658635.1 Bacteroidota bacterium
GTAGATAAGCAATTGATTATGAGGTTTAATGCTGAGAGCATAACCTCAATGGCGCTTGCCGCAGATAATAGTCTCTTGATACTTGGAACAGAAGATGGGATTATTTCTTTGGATTCGGAATCGTTTAAAGAAATGTCACCTCTGAACACTAAACTTCCAAACACCAATATAAGCTGCATTACAGAGATAAATGGGAAGCTGTGGTTCGGGTCATCCAAAGGAGCATTTTCGTTAAGAAATGATGGTAAATACGATTACTATGCATCAAAGCGATGGCTGGTTGATGATCATGTTATTGATATCAACGCGGGACCGGATAATAGTGTATTACTTCTTACAGAAACTGGCTTAAGTAAAATCGTTTTTACAAAAATTACCCTGGCTGAGAAAGCTGAATATTTCCAAGAAGTGCAAAGACTTCGCCATGTTCGCTATGGTTTTAGTTCAGAAACAAGCCTCAAAGTGCCGGGGGATTTGTCATCTGCAGTTTTGCATGATACAGATAATGATGGCCTTTGGACATCTATGTACCTGGCTGGTGAGCTGTTTCGTTACGGAGTGACAAAGTCGGACAACGCTCTGCAAAATGCTTATGAAGCCTTTGAAGCCATGGAACGTCTTACAGAGATTAGTGGAATTCAAGGGTTCCCGGCAAGAACCTATGAAATTGATAGATACCAATCAAGTGATACTGATCCGAATATGCCTGAGGATGAAAAGATATGGCGCTTAACTGATGATAAACGATGGAGGTGGAAATCTACTACAAGCAGTGATGAATCATGCGGGCACTTCTTTGTTTATGCCCTTTTTGCTGAAATAATATCTGATCAGGAGTGGAGAGACCGTGCAATTCATCAAATAAAGATTGAGATGGATCACATTATTGAACACGATTGGCAACTTGTAACATGGAATGGAAACAGAACGCAATGGGGAAGATGGAATCCTGAGTATGTTAACAGTTTTCCAGTGAATGTTGGTGACAGACGGTTGAATTCCACTCTGATTCTTGCATTTCTTCAAACAGCATTTCATTTCACTGGTGAAGAAGTATATAAGGAAAAAGCCTATGAGCTGATGAATGATTATGGGTATCTGGAGAATGTTCTCAGACCTGCAACAGTAATTGGCGAGGTTGAGGGAGAGATTCTTAGTGATACTTGGAATCACTCAGATGATGAGATGTACTTTTTAACTATTCCCGCACTTTTAAAATATGCTTTTAACGATGAATTAAAAGAGAAGTATTTTGAATCGGCAAAAAGCCATTGGGAAATTGAACGATCTGAAAAGAATCCTCTCTGGAACTTTTTGTATCTCCTGTCTGGTGGTGAAGATTATGATCTGGAGGAATCAGTCTGGTGGCTAAAGGAATTCCCAATGGACCTCATATCATGGAATGTTGAGAATAGTCACAGGCAGGATTTAAAAAGAGTTGAGCAAAACTTCAGGAGACAGGAATATTCCGAAGTGTTGCCAAGAGATGAACGACCCATGCACTTACATAACAATGCTTTCAGAAACAATGGTGGAAATGGTGGAAGAGAAGAATATCCTCCATATATTTTCTTGTTACCCTACTGGGCTGGAAGATATGCAGGGGCAATAGGTCCGGCAGAATAATACAAAAGATAATGAAACAATTTTCAAAAATATTCTTGAGGCAACGGAAGATCATCATTTATGGTCTGATAATAGTAGCCCTTCCTTGTTTTGCGAGTGCTCAATCAGAACAAATCTCTTCGGATAGTATGTTTTATGCTGATATCATCAGCACCAAAGTTATTTGCAAACAGCAGGGCAAATATATTGGCTGGCCCAGTATTACTAAGACCAGGTCTGGTGAATTATTGGTAGTCTTTTCAGGTAATCGGGAAGCTCATGTATGTCCGTTTGGAATTACTCAAATGATTCGCAGTACTGATAATGGTGAAACCTGGAGTAAGCCAGAAACAATAAATAATACCCCGCTGGATGACCGGGATGCAGGAATCCTTGAAACGAAAAACGGAACCTTATTAGTAAGCTGGTTTACTTCCCTTGCTTTTGATAAAGAAAATTATTATGAAAAGAATCCGGCCTGGAGGCTTCATGCCGATAAATTGGGAGATAAAACAAAGAAATTCTGGATAGGGAACTGGACCAGGCGCTCATTGAACGGCGGTCAATCCTGGGAGGATCCTGTAAAACAAGTTGTTTCCGCTCCACACGGACCCATAGAACTATCCGATGGCCGATTGCTGTATGTTGGTACTGGTCATGTTAATGATAAGAAAACTATTAGTGTGGAACAGTCGACGGATGACGGACAGTCGTGGCAGCTGATTTCTACTATTCCATTGGCCAGCGAAGAGGATGTTGCTCACTATCATGAACCACATGTAGTGGAACTTAGCAACGGAAAACTTGTGGCTATGATCCGGTACCAGCCACCCAGCCGTGAACAGTCATATCTCAGACAGTCAGAAAGTTACGATGGCGGAAGGACTTGGACTACCAGCCACAAAACCGGTATATGGGGTTACCCACCTCATCTTATACAGCTAAATAATGGGTGGCTCCTGGTTTCTTATGGAGTTCGCCGGGAACCATTTGGAGAAATGGCTTGTATCAGCAAGGATAATGGAGAAACCTGGGAAACAGACAAAGAGATAATGATAAATCCTGCCATGAACTCTGACCTGGGTTATCCGGCCTCTCTCCAGCTTGATGATGGTTCGATACTGACGGTTTATTACCAGATTGATATGAAGGGTGAAAAAACCAGTCTGCTCTGTACTCAATGGCGCTTACAGGAACCAGCGTTTACATCAGTTACGACAACGAATATTTTAAATATTGGTTCACGTCTGGAGCTATTTGTTGATGATTTGCTAATTGAAAAACAAAATAATGTAAGCCGTATCTTACATACACCAAAGGATGCAGGCATTGTTATGTTATTTGATAAGCCTTGGGAGGGGCCGTTTTGCGGATATTCTACAATAATAAAAGACAGTGCCACATACCGGCTATACTATCGCGGTCTTCCGGAGGCCGGTAAAGATGGAAGCACTACTGAAACCACCTGTTATGCAGAATCTTATGATGGCATTAACTGGACAAAACCGGATTTAGGTATTTATGAGATCCCAGGAACATTAAGCAATAACGTTATACTGGCTAATGATGCACCTTACAGCCACAATTTCAGCCCATTTTTGGATATCAAACCAGGTGTCCCCGCAAATGAAAGGTATAAGGCAGTAGCCGGGACACATGAGACAGGATTATTTGGGTTCAAATCGGCAGATGGTATTCATTGGAGCAAGATTCAGGAAAGCCCCATATTTCGCGATGGAATCTTTGATTCCCAGAATGTAGCTTTCTGGTCGGAAAGTGAAAACTGCTATACCTGCTACTTCCGCTCGTGGACAGGAGACGGGTACACTGGTATCAGAACGATTAGCAGAACTACATCACCGGATTTTATCCATTGGAGTGAACCGCTTGAGATGGATTTTGGTGATACATCCATGGAGCAGCTTTACACAAATCAGACAGCGCCATATTATCGAGCACCTCATATTTATGTAGCAATTGCAGCCAGGTTTATGCCCAACCGTCAAGTATTAACTGAAGAACAGGCTCTCCGGCTCAATGTAAATCCAAAATACTTCAAGGATTGTTCTGATGCCGTATTGATGACTTCAAGAGGTGGAAATAAATATGACCGGACATTCATGGACGGGTTTATCCGTCCCGGAATCGGATTGCAAAATTGGGTCTCACGCTCAAATTATCCGGCTCTTAACGTCGTTCAGACCGGTCCGGCTGAAATGTCAATCTTTGTAAACCAAGATTATGCCCAGCCGACCGCACATATACACCGTTACACTTTACGTATCGATGGTTTTATGTCTTTGAGGGCACCGTATGAAGGGGGTGAGATGATAACAAAGCCATTCTATTTCACCGGTGATAAATTAGTGCTCAATTTCTCCACTTCAGCCGCCGGTTTCATCAAAGTGGAAATGCTTGATATAAATGGGAACAAAATTGGAGGTTATGAATTAGAAAACTCAAAAGAAATGATTGGGAACGAAATTGAGAAGGCAGTATCATGGCAGGGAAATCCAGACTTAAAGAAATTAGTGGACCAACCGGTAAAACTCCGTTTTGTGATGAAGGATGCCGATTTATTTTCCATTAAATTTGAATAGATGAAGGCACTTTCATGTTTATTAATTACTGCTGCTTTTTTTCTTACACCTGTCTGTAAATCACAGATTAATGTTAGTCCCAAATCAGTACGCTTAAGCTTTAATAATCCCGGACTTATAGTTGATCTGGGAGTTGGATTATGGGCAAATCCAATTCCGGTTGACTGGGATCGGGACGGTGATACTGACTTACTCGTTTCCACCACCGATAAACCTTCAAATGGACTCTATTTTTTCGAGAATGATGGTAACAATTTATTCAGCCCTGGAAAGAGGATTGCAGACGGTAAAAAAAGAATGTCGGTTTCCTGGCCGGATGGAAAAATCAGGATATGCACACCTGAAACGGTATATGAGGATTTCAGGAATAAGTTGTACAATCATCCGGCCAAAATCGAATATAAACAGGAATTCTTCAGTGGGCGGACCAACCAATGGAAATATGCTGATTATGACGGAGATGGAATCTATGACCTGCTGATCGGAGCCAGCGATTGGCGTGAATATGGCTGGGATGATGCGTTTAATTCTGAAGGTGTATGGACGAACGGGCCGCTGCATGGATATATCTGGTGGGTAAGAAATAATGGGAGCAATAGAAAGCCCAGTTATGGCAAAGCAAAAAAGATACTTGCAGACGGGAAGCCTCTGGAAGTATATGGGAAACCTTCACCCAATCTGGTGGATTGGGATACTGATGGTGATATGGATCTGATATGTGGAGAATTTCTGGATAGGATCACATTCTTTGAGAATATCGGCTCACGGAATAATCCGGTGTATACTGGGGGGAAATTCCTCCAGATCAATGGGAGGATCCTGCACCTGGAGCTGGAAATGCCGGAAGTAGTAGTTTATGACTGGGATAAGGACGGAGATTACGATATTGTTGTCGGCAAGGAAGACGGCAGGGTTGTTTTAATAGAGAATACAGGGTGTGATCCTAATGGCCTGCCAATTCTAGTCAAACCCGAATACTTCAAACAAAAGGCACAATATGTTAAGTGTGGAGCCCTATCCACACCATGCAGCTACGATTGGGATGGAGACGGAGACGAAGATATTATTGCCGGGAATACAGCCGGTTTTATTGAATGGTTTGAAAACCTTGATGGGCAGGACCCTCCAAAATGGGCTGCTCCTGTTAGGCTGAAAATCAAGGGCAAAACTTTCCGGGTGATGGCTGGGGAGAACCTTTCGATACAAGGACCTGCAGAAGCAAAATGGGGATATACAGTTCCTTATGTTGCCGACTGGAATATGGATGGTCTACCCGATATAATACTGAACAGCATTATCGGCAAAATTATCTACTTGCAAAATATCGGAACTCGCACCCAAGCTGCCCTTGCAGATCCACAACCGGTAATAGTTGACTGGCAGGGAGCCCCGCCCAAACCCGAATGGAACTGGTGGGACCCGAAACCCGGTGAACTGGTGGTGCAATGGCGTACCAGGCCAATTGTTACCGACCTGAATAATGATGGGCTCATTGATCTGGTGGTAATTGACCATGAGGGGTACCTGAGCTTTTTTGAAAGGGAAAAGAGGGATAGCAGGCTTGTTCTTATGCCCGGGAAACGGATATTCCATGATGATAAGGGCAAACTATTACGGCTCAATTCTAAAAAAGCCGGCAGTAGTGGCCGCCGGAAAATTGATTTGGTGGACTGGGATGGTGACGGGGACCTGGACCTTCTGATCAACAGTATAAATACGGCACTCTATCGGAATATAGGCGAAAAGGGTGAATTTGTTTTTCAATTGGAAGGGGACCTTTCATCAGTAATCCTTGGAGGTCACAGTACCAGCCCGACAACCGTGGACTGGAATTCTGACGGGGTACCCGATCTTTTAATCGGTGCGGAGGACGGCTTTTTCTATTATTTACCAAATATTCCAAGGAATATTAAACAGTAGCATATGAAAGCTTTCTTAATCATATTGACTTGTGTGTTTTGGTTTATTGTCAGTTGCACAATAGATCAGTTTGACGTTAATGATCTTAAATGTGAATACCTGAAAGATCCGTGTGCGATTGACGTACAAAATCCTCGTTTAAGCTGGACATTGAACTCGGATAGTGATGGTCAGAAACAGACTGCTTATCATATCCTTGTGGCCAGCAGTGAAAAAATACTAGAGGAAGAAACAGGAGACCTTTGGAATACCGGGAAAATTAAGTCGGATCAGTCTGTACATATAGTTTATCAGGGGGAGGAGCTGATGAGCCGGCAGAAGGTCTTCTGGAAAGTACGCACTTGGGATCGGAACGAACAAGCATCACAATGGAGTAGAACAGCTTCATGGGAAATGGGTCTAAACCAGTCTGACTGGCAAGCTGAATGGATAGGATTGGCTGAATATAAAAAACGGAAGCCTGAAGAAAGGAATCCTGCAATATATTTCCGAAAAAGAACTGAATTTTCCAATCCAATTAATAAAGGCCGTGCATATATCAGTGGACTAGGCTATTACGAGTTGTATATCAATGGTGAAAAAGTGGGAGATCATGTGTTATCGCCCAATCACACGAATTATGATCGCCGGCAATCACCTGCAGATTTTGATGAACCAGAGGTAGGAATCATGTCCACCCGGGTATTATATGAGACCTGGAATATCAAATCTTTTCTTCAACATGGTGAAAACATCTTTGAAGTATGCCTGGGTAATGGATGGTATTTTCAAAATGAAAGGGAAGAGGATCTGCCGTATACCTATGACACCCCCCGGTTCATTGCACAAATTGAGCTTGAATTTGTGGATGGAACAAGCAAATGCATGATGAGCGATGATTCCTGGGAAGCCTCTTTTGGCCCAATTTTACATAATGGATTATATAGTGGTGAGATTTATGATGCCCGCCTTAAAGAAAAGAATTGGGAAAAGACAATAGTAGTCCGGCCGCCAGAGGGTAAATTGAAAGCACAAATGTCTCCGCCTGACCGGGTAACCAGAACCATCAAACCGGTTTTCATGACTATTCCTTCAGAGGGTATTTATCGCTATGATCTTGGAGAAATGATCTCAGGATGGGCAAAACTGAAGGTAAGTGGACCAAGAGGTACGGTTATTACGATGAAATTTATTGAAGAAGCCGGGCCTGCTTATGGTCAAACGGACTCCTATATACTTAAAGGAAGCGGATCTGAAATCTGGGAACCCCGGTTCACATGGCATGCCTTCCGTTATATTGAAGTATCATCTCCCATTCCTTTAACTCAGGAAAACATCACAGGAGTGATTGTTAACACTGATGTTAACTCAGCGGGCTCATTTCAATGTTCCAATGAACTTTTCAATAAAATACTTGAAAATTTTCGCAGAACCCAGTTGGGAAATATGCATGGCGGCATTCCCAGCGATTGTCCGCACAGGGAGCGCCGGGGTTATACAGGAGATGGCCAGATTGCAGCACAGGCAGCCATCTTCAATTTTGATATGGCGTCCTTCTATACAAAATGGATGAATGACCTGAAGGATGCCCAAAATACTACAAGCGGTTACGTTCCTAATACAGTTCCTTTCCAGAGCGGAGGAGGAGGGACGGCATGGGGCTCAGCTTATGTTATTATTCCCTGGTTCATTTATCTATATTATGGTGATGTAAGCATTCTGGAGCAACATTATTCCGGGATGAAGAATTGGATCGATTATTTGACACGTCTTACAGATCGATCAGGGATTATCAACGAGGAGAAACTGGGAGAATGGGTGCCGCCCGATGCTACTGAAATACCATCTTCTTTTGTTAGTACGGCATATTACTATTATGATTTAATGCTGATGTCGGAAATTGCAGGCGTTCTAAAGGATACTGAAGATACCAGGTACTTTAAAGACCTTGCCAAACTAACGAAAGAGGCATTCAATAAGAAATATTATCAGGAAAAGAGCAAATCCTACTCCATTGGTCGGCAGGGTGCAAACGTTTTTGCATTGGGATTTGGACTTGTTCCGGAAGCCCGGATCGAGGAAGTCTTTAAATCCCTTGTCCGAAATATAGAATCAAATACTGATGAGCATTTTGATACCGGTATGATGGGAACTCCACTTGCATTGGATGTTTTGACCCGTTATGGACGGGTAGACCTGGCATACTCTATGATGAACCAGCATGATTATCCTGGTTTTGGCTATGCAATTGACCAGGGAGCAACTACAATATGGGAAACATGGCGGGGAGATGCTTCTCACAGCCATCCCATGTTCGGTAGTGTGTGTCAGTGGTTTTATCAGGCCCTGGCAGGTATCAATCCCGACCCGGAACAGCCTGGCTTTAAGAATATTATAATGAAGCCTCAGCCTGTAAGTACCCTGAAATATGTCAAAGCCACCCATACTTCTGTTTACGGTGACATTGAGTCAGGCTGGGAATGGAAAGAAAATGATCTGGTTTTTAATCTTGCAATTCCTGTTAACAGTACCGCTACTGTTATTCTTCCGGCAGCAGAACAAGATGATGTTACAATCAATAATCGCTCCATCAGAAAAAGCAAAGATGTATCTTTGATTGAATTCAAGGATAATGTGGCAAAATATCAGGTAGAATCTGGGCATTATTCATTTATTATGAAAAATGTCAGAAGTTTGATACAGGTGTCCAGACTTTCGGTACCAAAGATCATCCCTGCTGATTCTATCCTGTTTATAAATGATACAGCAACTGTGCAGATCTTTAGCAGAGAGGAAAACGTAGTAATAAGATATACCCTTAATGGGGATGAACCGAACGAAAACTCTCCTTTCTATTCAAAACCGTTTAAAATCAACGGTAATACAATCATTAAAGCCAGAGTTTACAAAGATGGCTATAAGCCTGGTTCATATACAACAAGTTCAGTAAGCTTTGTTGCTCCTGAGAGTGGCTTGAGTTATCAGTATTATTCAGGCCAATGGGAGAAAATTCCTGATTTCGCGTCCTTATTACCTGAAAGCTCCGGTTATATTTATAAGATTGGTCTTGATCATATTCCATTTAAGTTTGATAAGTTCGGACTAGTCTTAAAGGGTGCAATTGAAATTCCATCAACAGCACTTTACACCTTTTATCTAAATTCAAATGACGGAAGTAATTTATACATTGACGGTAAACTTATCGTAGAAAACGATGGCTTGCATGGTGCTCTTGAAAGGGAGGGACAGATCCAGCTATCGAGGGGAAGACACTCTTTCAGGATCGACTACTTTCAGGCAGGAGGTGGATTTCACCTAAATGTCGATATTTCCAGTCCGGGTATTGAGAGAGTAAATATTTCCCCTTCCATGTTATTTAGATCAATGAATTGAAATGTTAAGTCGATAAATATTAAACCATCATGAAAACAATAAGAAATCTGGTATCAGTAGCATTATTAGCCTTTATCTGGGTAAGTTGCTCCAGTAACAAAAAAGAAGATAGTGCGAAATCATTTGTCAAAGTAATTCAAATTGAAGAAGAACAGCGAGTTGATATTCTGATAGATGATGTTTTATTCACATCATATCTATATACCGATACAATTCCTGACCTAAAGAAAACATGCTTATTCCCGATATACTCTGCAAAGGGATCAATTGTCACACGTGGTTATCCTCTTGATCCACGTCCGGGAGAACGTATCGACCATCCCCATCATATTGGTATGTGGCTAAATTATGGTGATGTGAATAAAATTGATTTCTGGGGCAATTCAAATGCGATTCCTGAGGATCAAAGGGACAGAATGGGTACTATACGACATAAAAAAGTTGAGCAAGCTAAAAGCGGGGAGGGAAGTGGATCGTTGGATGTTGAGATGGAGTGGGTGAATTCTGATAAGCACACATTGCTAAAGGAAAATACCAGTTTTGTTTTTCAGGCCGGAGATGACTACCGGATAATCGACCGGATAACAACTCTGACAGCTCAAAAGGATAAAATCCTTTTTGAGGATACCAAGGAAGGCATGATGGCAATCCGTTTAAACAGGGCACTGGAACTGCCGAGCGATAAGCCTGTAGTTTTAAGCGATGTACATGGCAATAAAACAGAAGTAGCAAAACTTGATAATACGGGGGTTACCGGGAAATACCTAAACAGTGAAGGGGTCAAAGGCCTTGATGTTTGGGGTAAGCGGGCAAAGTGGGTGTCACTTTCCGGGAAGATAGGTGAAGAAGATGTTTCTGTCATCATTTTTGATCATCCTGAGAATCCAAATCATCCTGCATACTGGCACGCCAGAGGGTATGGACTTTTTGCTATAAATCCCTTGGGACAAAAAACTTTCACTAATGGAGAGCAAGAGCTGAATCTTTCACTAGATCCCGCACAATCAGTCACGTTTAAATATCGTGTTTTTATTAAATCGGGTCTTATAACTGCTTCTGAAATAAATGATGTATATGATTCATATATAAAGAAATACTAATTCTACTTCCTTTTTGCCACAATGATCTCTTCAATTAGATCACCATTGATGTCAATAGCTTCCAGACTAGTATTATCTATTCCCACATTTACTCTCACGTAATGTTCAATTTTCTTATATGCAACGGTTTCTGGTTGTATAGAGTCAGTAGCATACAGCGGGGCGCCTCCTCCTCCTGTTACGATGTAATGTGTTCCTCCATGTTCAGCATGGTGGTAATAATGGTCGTGGCCGCTTAATACAGCTGTCACATTGTGTCGTTCAAAAACATCTCCCCAGAATGCCCTTCTGAGCTCTGCATCAGCAACACGACTTTTCTTTATGCTGTAATAGGTCGGATGAAAAAATACGAAGATGTAACCTGCATCGTTATTCAGGCTTAGGATGTTTTCAAGCCATTCTTTCTCTTCCTCGAAATATTTTCTGCTAATATTAGTCCAGAAGGCATTCCTGCTTTCACCTTGCAGATATTCCGGAGTTTCGTAATCCGGTCCTTCCATATCGAGTACAATAAACAAGGCGTCTCCAACTGAGAAAAAGTAGTATTTCTCATTTCCAGGTAGGGAAAAGAAATCATAGTAATTTTCGGAATCTTGTTCATGATTTCCAAGAACTGTGTAATAGGGTACCTTACGAATCAATGAGTCATTTATCCTGAAAAAATGTTCCCAGTCGTTCATATTATTTCCCTGACTGACTAAATCACCGGTATTTACCACGAGCAGGGGGTCTTCTTCAATAATTCTATCCACAATTCTTTGATGAACACTATGACGTGTTCGCGTATCTCCCAGAACAGCGAAATGGAATGGTTTTATCGAATCAGGAAACGTTGTGAAGGTGCCTTTTCCCCTATCTGTACCGTCATTGAGTACATCGTAGGAATACGTTGTGCCAGGCTTCAGGCGATTAACTATGGATTTGTGATTACTATACTGATTCACTTTACGAATGATACTATCGCCGATCCTGACCTGGCTTGTTCCCTCCATGGTAGACCAACACAGCGTAACTCCATTCTGGGTCATGCTTTGTACATAAGGCCCGATGATTTCGGGTAACTTATCTGCTTCTTTCTTTTGACAGTGCGTGAAACCCACAATGAAAATTGAAATCAGCAGGTAGCGGAAAGTTTGTTTCAGATTCATAATTATTGCAATAACCACATTTTTGACCAGGCACTGTTTTTACCATCTTCCGCTGAAAAAGCTGTCTCTTCAAGCAAATCGATGGCCGACTGAGTATTCTCAGGATTATAATCCATCTCATCTATCGAGTAGTAAAACCTTAAAGGTAGAGCATCTCTTTTAACTACAACTCCTGGCTTCAAGGCTGGTAGTCCGGTTCTTCTGTAGTCAAACCATGATTCAGCAGTAGCGGTCCAGCTTGCAATCCATTTTTGTTCCATGATCTGTTCCTGAGTCCCATCAAAAGCAACTCCTGAAACAGCAATATATTCATCATAACTTCTACTGATCCCCCAGGCTTTCAATGAGGCTTGTACTCCGGCTTCGTAATGAACTTGCGCTGACTCGGATGTCCATCCTTTTAGTGCAGCTTCAGCAATAATTAAATGGACTTCAGTAGCGGTAAGCATGCGCGATTTTAACAGTAGACCAGAAGATTTCTTATATCTGTCGTTAAGATGAGAAGCATGTGGATTGCGTGGGGCCTGTCCCCAGTTATTATCCGGATTCATGTTGTATGCCTGAGGTAAATTCGACCAGGATGGAGGAAGTCCGACAAACTCTGGATCTTCATCTACCGGATATCCAAATTGATCCAGATACTTATCAACAGCATCCGGTCCGACATAACGTACACCATCAACTATTTCATCTCTGTCAGCCGGAGATTCAACAACAACCAGCGGGATATCAACCTTTTGTGCCCATAATTCCAGTCTTGGATCGTTCAAATTCTGCATAGCATCCACCAGGGTGGCACACATTTTAAGCCGTCTGAAAGAACCCTGCTCCAATTGACCAAAGACTGTATTTGTAGGCCATGAATCAGCTGTGCTGGCACCCGGGTACTCCATGTTGGCATCATCACTGGCACTCAGAATTATTGGATAGCCCTCCGGATCATTAACAATCTTTTCAATTCCATTCTGGGCTGTAGAAGGATCCTTTTCAGAGAGTCGCATGTAGTATCTTAGAGCAAGGGAATTTGCAAATTTTCTCCATTGGTCTACATCACCCTTGAATAGTATATCCTGTGTAGCACTAATCCCTAAATAGTCATTTTGACTCATTGAAAGCAATGTGTTGGCGGTATCAAGATCTGCCAGGAGACCGGCATAGATATCTTTCTGGCGATCAAAGGCTGGTTGGATGAATTCTTTTCCCTCCTGGTCTCCTTTTAAAGCCTGAGAATATGGAGCATCGCCCCAGAGGTCGGTGATTAATCCAAAAATATATGATTTGATCACTAAAGCTACAGCCTGATGAAACTCAAGTTCCATGTCTACAGCCTTTTTATACATCTCATCAGTATTCCTGAGAATGCCATAATACCCTGCCCAACTTTGAGTTGTTGACCAATCATAACCGTTATGACCTCCACTCCAGCCATCTTTCTGTGTATGCTGCATAACGCCGGCAATATTTCCAAATCCTAAACCAACAACCGCAAGACCCGTTTGCGATACTATGGTGCTCAATAGTAAATTCGGATGGGCAATAGCAGGATCTACACCGTTTGGATTGATGTTCATATCTTCCAGTTTCTCACAAGAAAAGAGAAAAGTAGCAAGCAGCATCAATGGAAGTATAATTCTATTCCTGTATGTATATTTTGTCTTCATGGTTGTCATTTTTAGAATGTAAGGTTAAATTTAAAGCCAATTGGCATTACCCATGGTTCAAGATTGTACCTTTCAATGCCTTGTTTAAATCCCGAAGCTTCTGCCTGAAATGCCCTTTCCGGGTCAATTCCTATTTTGGCCTTTGTCCATAAAATAATATTCCGGCTGTAGATTGATACTGTTACATCTTGAATGCCATATCGATGAGTGTACTTAGATGGGATCTGGTAGCTCAACGATATTTCTCTCAACTTTATAAAATCTGCATCGAAGGTTGAAGACTTGGTAAAAGACCATGGGTACAGAATAATGTACGGGACAAACATAGTGCCATCTTCTCCAAGATTCTCAGTGTATGTGCCGTCAGAATTTTGGATCACACCTGGTATAAACGCTCCGTCATTCACATACACACCACTGTAACCTTCCGGAAATCCTCCATATTCAGAGGTTGGACCACCTATTACATGAAAACCGTTTAATATTAACGTTTCTTCATTCTCTACCAGCCAGTCTCGGAGTTCTTGTCCGGTTCTGTCACCGGGGTTAATCATTTGATCCAGCCAATGCTGAGAGTTCTTATTCTCCGACATATACCTGTGAGTCTGAGAAACAAATTGTCCTCCTTTTCTCCAATCAAAGGTCATGTTCAGAGTAAAGCCTTTATATGAGAGTCCTGATTGCAGACCAAGTATGAAATCAGGATTATAATTTCCGATTTTTGTCATGAAAGCCTCACTGGGGTCATCCTGCCATCTCAAATTTTCTCCACCAACTATTGGATAACCGTAATATGGAGAGTTCGGATCTTCAACAACTAAGAGGGTGGCATCGTAAATGTCACCAATTTGATCCCCGACGTAAGTCTTGGCGCCTCCTTTGGCATCTCTCCAGAATTCAATAAAATCAATACCGTCTGAGATTTCAACCAGTGTTGTACGGTTTCGGGAGAAATTTACATCAATATCCCATCTTAGATTGCTATTTCTGATTGGTGTACCTCCGAAAAGGAATTCCCATCCCTTACTCTCTATCAAGCCGGCATTAATGTTCATTCTGCTGAAACCAGATGAACTGGCAATAGGAATATTTCTGATTATCTGATTCCTGTTTGCTACCGAATAGTATGTTCCTTCAATTCTAATTCTGTCTCTGGCTATCCTCATGTCTGCACCAATTTCCCATGATGTAGCTTCTTCCGGTTTTAAATTAGGTGTTAAAATTGTCCCTGATTTGGAGAGGCGTGTTGCATCGCCCCATTGACCTGCGTTGCCATAGCTTGGGTAAAGTTGGTAGGGATTAGCATCATTACCAACCTTGGCCCAGCCTCCTCTCATTTTCAGTAAGTCAAACATGTCTCCTACCTCAAGCATTTCGTTCAAGAGCACACTCAGGGATGCAGAGGGGTAAAAGTATGATTGATTCTCTTTCGGCAAAGTGCTCGACCAGTCATTTCTGGCTGTCAGATCAAGATAAATCATGCTCTTGTATGAGAGATTAGCTATTCCATACAGGCTGTAGATTGCCTTCTGGTACCAGCTGCTTCCATAATTCAATGAGCCAGACTTAATATTACTTATCGTGTATACTCCGGGAACAATCAGGCCAGTACTTGGTTTTGAGGAAGTACTTATGGAAGACCCTTTTCTGTATAATGAATTTCCTCCGGCAGAAACAGAGATGTCAAAATTGTTAAGTTTTTTGGTGTAAGTAGCCAGAACATCAGCATTGCCTTCAAAATTCTTTATATCAACAATTCCATAAGCTCCGTTATTAGATTCTCTTGTATAACTCGGAGAAATTTTAGTTTCTCGTTTTTCATCATATCTGTCGATAGAATATCTTGTCATAATACTTAGCTCAGGGCTAATTTGCCACACCGCTTTCATGTTGCCAAAAAATCTTTCTCTGGCGAAACTATTATTAACTTCATTCGCCAGGAAGTATGGATTATCATAAAGCCCGTTTGCCGGTGTTCTTTGCTGCACTCCTTCCTGTCCAGGTTCCCAATAATCCTGCAAGTCGAGGATGTTTATGTTTAAAGGAATTTTGTAAGCCCACTCAAGTGGGTTTGTTCCCCGGTTACTGGAAGGACGATTATTGGACCATGATTTGCTAATATTGATGTTTGAGCTAATCGTGAGATTATCAGTGGCTCGTATATCAGATCCCACCGAAAAATTATTCTTAAACAGATCAGCATTTGGAATAATTCCCCTGTTGGTCATATTGGTAACTCCAAGCCTGTAATTCATCCTGTCGGTGTTGCTGGAAACAGAAACCCCATTTGTGGAGGTAATACCTGTTTGAACAAAATTTGCTATATTATTAGGGTAAGATACAAGCTCGATTGGAACTTTATTGCCGTTTGCATCCCGTGGACTATGCCATTGAATAGCAAAATATCCCTTATCACATTCTATTCCTGCTCCTGCGCCTTGTGCCGGATCAACTACCATCACAGAGCCCGGATAATTATCGGGTGTAAATGAAAAATAGCCTGATGAAAAATGTTTTTGAGTTTCAAAATATTTATAAGGCTTGTCAAAAACAGTGTTTGAAGTGATTGAAACTGTTATTCCTTTGCTTTTCCTTCCTCTTTTTGTGGTAATCAGAACCACGCCATTACCGGCCCTTGAGCCATATAATGCAGCAGCACTGGGTCCTTTCAAAATTGAAACACTTTCAACATCATCCGGATTAAGGTCAGAAATGGCATTACCATAATCTACGATATTTCTTTCGCCGAACTGGGTCGTGTTGCTCAAACCACTAATCATCGGTACTCCATCAACCACAAAAAGAGGCTGATTGTCACTACTCAGAGAAGTAGCTCCCCTTATCACCATACTCACCGATGAGCCGGTTCCTCCTGTACTGTTGACAGTTACACCGGCTACCTTGCCTGCGAGCGAACTAATGACATTTTCACGAGTTACCCTGGTCATATCTTCTCCATCTACTTTCCCTACAGCATAACCCAGAGACTTTTCCTGGCGAGTAATACCAAGGGCAGTTACTACAACTTCATCCAATCTCTGGATACTCTCTTGAAGCACAATATTAATAACCAGCTTATTTCCAACGAGAATCTCTTGTACCTCATAGCCAACAAATGAAAATCTCAATATGCTGTTTTCTCCGGGAACATTAATACTATAATCACCGTTGGTATTGGTAATCACACCAGTGCCGGTGCCTTTCACCACAACAGAAACTCCTGGCAGACCATTCCCATCAACAGATGAGGTAACTTTTCCAGATACCTGAATAGTATTTGCCCAAACATGTCCTGAAAATACCATGGTGAACAATAAAACGCTGATCAAGCGTCTTATTAACTTTTTGGAAAAACAATTAATAATCATAATTATTGGGTAGGTTAATTATTGATGAATTGAGCAATAAATATAAGGAAATTTAAGTAAGTTTGCGTTAAGTTTTAACCTTTTCTTCTGCTGAGTATGGTAATATTACAATGATGGGTTAAAATTCCTGTAGTAATTGTTAATATTCCTTAAATGCGACTTTTATTCCCTGGTAATGATAGATATTAAATTTACAGCACTTGCACTATTTCTGTTTTTGATATCATGTAGAGGCATGCAGGAGTTGCCTATAGCCAAATACTATGAATATGACCAGAATCTGCCTCTTCAGGATTCTCTTCGTTTAGTAAGAGATGACACAAATTCCAACTTGTATTACCTTGCATATCAGAGTGTTCATGATTGTGAGGTAAACGCCTTATTATCTCTGCCTGATACAGGGAGAGCACCTTACCCAACGGTAATCCTGATGCATGGTCTGGGTGACAGAAAAACTGTTGATTATATTGAAATTGGGAACAAATATTTTCTTGATGCAGGATATGCCGTACTTAGATTGGATATAAGTAACCATGGCGACCGTTTCAAAAATGACTATGATTTCAATCTAGCTTCTGGATATAAATACTGGACCAGAGATCTTATTTCTCAAACTGTTTTTGACCTGAGGCGGGCAGTTGATTTCATTTTTACTCAGGACGATCTTGATAATGAAAGAATTGCATATTTTGGAATTAGCCTTGGAGGCATGATTGGGACTATTTTTTGTGCTGTCGAAAACAGAATTAAGGTTCCGATTATTGTATTGGCAGGAGGAAATCTGAATCTTATGTTTGGAATGGATGCATTAAACGCTGAAACAAAGGATTTCCTGAGTATTATTGATCCGATCAACTATGTACGAATGATTTCTCCCAGGCCGCTGCTAATGATCAATGCCAGTAATGATGATGTTATTCCGCCCATAACAAGCAAACTCCTTTTTAAAGCCGCAAAGAAGCCTAAGGAAATCATATGGTATCCAACAAAGCACCACGACTTGCCCATAGATAAAGTTTATCCTGATGGGCTTCGCTGGCTGCAAGAATATTTATAAGTTCTATGAAAACATCAGCCCGTTTAAGAAAACGACTAAAAGCAGTACTAATACTACTTGGGGTTTTGCTGCTGCTATCCTATTTTTATCTTTTTCTTCCGGCCTGGGGATTTCCTTTTAATCATAAGAGACATGGAAATCCACCCATAACTCCTGCCTGGGCACTTGAGTGTTGGTTATGGGAAGATGATATAAACACAGCTGAAAGAGTTGATGAATTGTTACAAGGTTATGCGCTGCATGATATCCCGGTGCGGTCAATCCTTCTTGATAGTCCATGGAGTTTAAGATACAATGATTTTGAGGTTGACACCGTCCGTTATCCCGGACCGGAAAAATGGTTCAATAAGCTTCAGGGTAATGGCTATCGGGTGGTTCTCTGGATGACAACAATGGTAAATAGTAAAAGCAAAGATACAAGGATAACTGATTCTGAGCAATGGTACAATAATGCCATGGATAAGGGATACCTCATGGCCAAGGGTGGTCAGAACAAGTGGTGGAAAGGAGTAGGAGGCTTCATTGATTATACAAATCCGGAAGCCAGGAAGTGGTGGCATGGAATGCAACAAAAGCTTTTTGATTATGGAATTGATGGCTGGAAACTTGATGGAACTGCAACAATAATGTTTGAAGAGCTTGGATCAGTCCCCATTTTCTATAAGCGAGCTCATAAAGGATTGATTACTACCAGGCAGTATATGGACCTTTACTATCGATGTGAATACAATTACGGTTTGGAGCAGAACCCTGAATTTGTCACATTGTCTCGATCATTAGACAGGGGATATCATCCCGAAGGTTTTGCGCCAATCGATGTAGCTCCTGTTACCTGGGTTGGAGATCAGGAGCATTATTGGGAATCAGATGATAATCAACAATTTTCAGAGGAAGATAATAAAGACATTGCCCTGAAAGGTATTCAGGGATTTGAATCTGCAATTGAAAATATATTAAAAAGCGCCAAAAAAGGCTATAATATTATTGGATCAGATGTAGCAGGATTCTCAGGAGGAATTATCCCTCCCCGTCTTTATATACGCTGGACCCAGTTTTCTGCTTTTTGCGGATTATTTCTTAATGGAGGACACGGAGAGAGAGCTTTATGGAAGAGAAGTGAGCAAGAGTTGGACATTATCCGTGAGTACTCCTGGCTGCATACTGAGCTAATACCATATATGTACAGCTATGTTGTTCAGGCGAACCGGGGAGGTGAAGTTTTGCAGAGGCCTGTTCGCGGAAAATATCATTACATGTTTGGTGATCACATTCTTGTTGCTCCTATTTATAAAGATGATTTAAATAATGAGGTCAAGCTCCCTGAAGGTCAATGGAGATATTGGTTTGATGATAGCGAGTTATTGGATGGAAAACAAACCTTCAACATGGAATTTCCCCTGGATGAGTTTCCCGTTTTTATCAAAGAGGGGGCAATAATCCCAATGAACATTGAGAGAGCATATACGGGTATTGGAGACAGGAACTCTGAAGGCTATCTAACCTTAATGATTTATCCTCATAATAGAAGTAACTTTACAGTATATGATTCTGAGGATGGAGAGAGTACAACAATTATTGTTGAAGAAACCATTGAGTCTGTAAAAATTGCAATTGAAGGTAAAGAGATTGCACATATCCTGTCAGTGCATATGTCGTCTAAACCAAAACAAGTTAAATTAGATAAAGTATTATTATCTGACTCCCTGGATTATTTCTTTGATCAGGAGGGCAATAAATTGCGTATCAAAACAGATAAGTATTTAACAGGAGAGTACATTATAATAAAGTAACAAATATGAAGAATAACAGAGCAATATCCTATGTGGTTCGTATCGTAACAATCACATTG
>JAYEFL010000031.1:0-5399 GCA_034658635.1 Bacteroidota bacterium
TTTGTTCTTCTATTTGATAATTCAGGGCTTTTTTGTAAATTTAGGTGACGAACCACTAAAACTTATTCCTGATTTCATGCTTTTAGAAATGCTGTTTGCAGATGTCAATAATACTTAAACTCCATGGCAAGTAATTCGAGTGTCAATCGCCATGTGAAACTTCTATTGCTGTTAGCGAGTGCTATGTGGTATAGTCGGTCGCAATTAACTGAGCGACTGCATATATCTGAAAGAACTTTTTACAGGTATTTGCATAACCTGAGAGAATGTGGGGTGGTTATTGAAGAGCAGGATGGGAGTTACCGTACCCTGAAGATTGAAAGGCCGATTAAGGATTTGGCAGATCTTCTGTATTTCTCAGAGGAAGAGGCTGTTATACTTAAGGATGCTATTCATAGTGTAGATGATAATAATGAATTAAAGACTTCCTTAATCAGGAAACTTTATTCCTTATATGATTTTGAACGGGTTGTTGAAACTGTTGTACACAGAGATCATCTACCAGTAATTCAAAATCTAATCAGGGCGATAAAAGAAAAGAAGCAAGTGATTATCAGGTCATATCACTCATCGCACGGTAATTTGATCAGAGATCGTCTGGCTGAGCCATTTGATTTCACTACGAATTATGTATCGGTATGGGCATTTGATCCTGAAAGCAGGTCGAGTAAAACATTCAAGACTGCCAGGATCAGAGAAGTTGATGTAACTGACAATAGCTGGCAGTATGCAGAGCATCATGAGAAACTACCGATTGATGCATTCCGGGTATCTGGCAGGGAGAAAATCCAGGTGAAAATGAGATTATCATTACGAGCATATAATCTGATTATTGAGGAGTTTCCTATGGTATGTTCCATGATTCATAAGCTTGACGATACGCACTATCAGTTCGATGGATGGGTTTACAGTCTAGAGGGTGTTGGCAGGTTCGTAATGGGTTTATGCGATGAGATTGAGATCATTTACCCTGCAGAATTGAAGTCGCTTATCAAACAGAAAATAGAAGTTTTCAACAAGAAGATAACCCACTGACAGAATCTGGCAGTTTGGGGTTGTATATTTAGAGAATCGATTTAACAATTTGCCATCAATATGAGAGCACACATTAAGTTTGAAGGACAAAAAGTTACTATTCCATTTGATCATCAACCCATGTTGGTTGGTGCTATTCATAAGTGGTTAGGAAAGAATACGGAGCATGGTCGGCTTTCCCTCTACTCATTTTCCCGACTTGAAGGAGCAAAAAATCAGGAGGATGGATTGTATTTCGAGAATGGTGGTAGATTATTTTTTAGCTCACATAATTCGGATCTAATCAAACGGCTTGTATCAGGGATGCAATCAACACCTGATATATTTGATTCACTCAAAGTTTTAGAGGTTGTTTTGCAGGAGGATCCTGACTTTTCACAGCAGACCATATTTCACCCTGCAAGTCCGATTTTCATTAAACGAAGAATTGATAGAAACATTAAGCACATTCTTTATAATGATGAAGATGCTGGAGAATATTTAGAAGAGACAATCAGAAATAAGATGAAGGAAATAGGATTAGAGGATGATACCCTTAAAATCGGATTCGAAACCACTTGTCACTGGGCAGGAACAAAAAAGATCAATTATAAAGGAATTCATAATAAAGCCAATTGGTGCCCGGTAAATATCAAGGCAAAACCTGAAACCAAGCGATTCATCTGGAATGTAGGATTAGGGAATTCCACGGGAATCGGATTTGGTGCAATAAAATAAATGGAGGATACAATGCTATATATAGTAAAATATGCTGGACCATTCGGATTTATTAAACCTTGGACAGCGGTAAGAGACAGTGAAACTTACAGTCAGCAATTTCTCACTCCATCAATTGTTGCTGGGATTGAAAGAAAGCTGTTTCCTGAGTTGCTGCAAAATGATGATGGAGAGATTAAGAAGATTGTTGGGCATAGATTGAGATATAAACAAATTTCACAGCAGCAGGAACAAATACAGCCAAGGGGTTGGAATGAGAAAGGAACAAGAAATAATAAATCATTTGAAAGACCCTATGCTATATTAGTGCGTGGTGTGTTAATTGAACCGGTATTACTCCTTGCATTTGAGAATGAAGCAGATGCAGAGACAGCATCAGGACAACACATTTGTTTGTGCAGGAATGAAGATATTCTTTACCCTGCTGAAAATATTTTAGAAGTTGGCCAGGAGGAATTTAATTCAAATGAAGAATTATTCTCTGGTTTTGAATTAGTTTTTGAACGGAATGAACAGTCATTTCTGGTTGGCTATAATCGTTTTAAAGAGAATAATGCAATGTATGGTTTTTTAAAGGTTGTTGGCAATCCGGTAAAAAGAAACTACTAGAGCTTAAAGATGAATGTAATTTGTCCACATATTAAGGCCAAGGGATTACCTGAAGAAACCACACTTCATGAACATATACTTCAGGTTAGTTTGGTTGCAGAAAAAATAGCTCCGCATTTTAAACTGGATGCTAAAATAGCAAAATGTGGAGCTATTTTGCACGATATAGGAAAAGCAAGTTCTGTTTTTCAAAAACGATTGTATGAAAAGAAAAGATTCGATACACCTTTTCGACATGAAATTGCATCATGCTTTTTTATTTCTCTTTTTGATGAGAATATGCATGGCCCAATGATAGAAATGATTATCGCTCATCATAAATCTGTTTTGCATGATTCAAGGCTTAAAGGGATTTTGGATTTAGAAGAAAACAGGGATGATACATTTAGTCTTCATGTCAAAGATTGGGAACTTTGGAAGGATGATGCATTGACAATGTTATCCGGGCTTGGAATTAAGACAACTCACTTCTGTAAGGAAGAGGCCGAAGCTAACTATAGATATGTATTAGAATATTGTGAAAAAAAGGTCATAGAACAGGGCTATTCAGAATGGAGAGGATTACTGATGGCTGCAGACCATTTTGCTTCTGCCCTTTCATATAAAACAGATGTGTATTTGAAAAGAATTTTCAAGTCACCCGATTTACGGTTTTTTAACCGACAACACGAATTATATCCTTTGTCTAAAAAAAGTACAGAATCGAAGAAGAGACATACAATGGTTGTTGCGTGTACCGGCGCCGGAAAAACCGATTTTTTGTTTCGTCGATGCTCTGGGCGTGTGTTTTATACCTTACCCTTTCAGGCATCCATTAATGCAATGTACAGAAGGGTGAAAAAAGATTTGGAAAGCGATAATCCTAACTTGGACATCCGATTGCTGCATGCATCATCAAGTATTGTATTGACAGGGAAATCTAAAGAAGAAAGTATTATTCAAGGGCATATAGGTGCTGCTATTAAGGTTCTTACTCCACATCAGATTGCTTCGATTGCTTTCGGTACTAATGGATACGAAGCTATGTTGCTGGATATCAGGGGTTGTGATGTGATTTTGGATGAGATTCACACTTATACTGATGTAACTCGTGCGATTGTTCTGAAGATTGTTGAGATACTAAAGTATTTGGATTGTAATATCCATATTGGTACTGCTACGATGCCTTCTGTTTTGTACAATAGAATTATTGATTTGTTAGGAAATGAGAATGTACTGGAAGTCCAATTGAGTGATAAGGAACTGACACTGTTTAACAGGCATGTAGTACATAAACAGGATAATTGGGAGTGTGTTATTTCGATTATCAGTGAAGCCGTACAGACAGAGAAAAAAGTGCTGATAGTATGTAACCGGGTTCGCACGGCACAGGAGCAATATGAATTTTTATTAGGGAAATTCCCAGATACTCCCATTCTATTAATTCATAGCAGATTTAAGCGTGGCGACCGTGGAGAAAAAGAACGTTTGCTGATTGGATTAGATGAGAAAGGAGAATCTATTAATAAGTTTAATACTTCCAACAACGCATGTATTGTGGTATCAACGCAGGTTGTTGAAGTGAGTCTTGATATAAGTTTTGATCTGATGGTGACCGAGGCAGCCCCATTAGACTCGTTGATTCAGCGATTTGGGCGTGTTAACCGAAAACGTTCAGTTGATATCCTTGGGGATTTCAAACCTATTTATGTGTTGTCTCCACCCGAAGATATTAAAGAAGCCTTACCATACGAATTAGAGATTATCAAACGGAGCTATGCAGTATTATCAGATGGGGAAATACTTCAGGAAGATAGCTTGCAAGAGAAAATTGATCAGGTTTTTACAGAGATCGACTTTATGAGAATTGAACAACACTCCATTTTTAAAGAAACCGGAAGATGGAATATTGATAAACTTACTCACAATCCCAAAGCGATACTGCTTGACTTACTTGATATTGATAGTGTAAGCTGTATTTGCGAAGCTGATGAACAAGCATATTTGGAGACTACTTTTGAGCAACGGATACAAATGGAAATCAGCACACGATATTATGTTGTAAAGGATTTGAGGCAATTAGATTGTGGCTCCAGACCATTTATTATTCCTGATTCGGCTTATAGTAAGGAATTTGGTTTTATGACCGAAAAAGCGAAAGCTGGAGCATATAATCCTGAATATTCATTTTTATAGACAATAATAATTACCATGATAGCAGCAATGATAGGACGAACTTTTTTAGAAGCCTACAATAAAGAAAACTTACTGAACTTATCTGCTAAAGAGTTCTTTGAAAACGAATATTATGAGTATTTCTTTAATCATCCCAAGTATATGCAATGGGTGACAAATTCACCATTTGTTCAAATGAAATCAGGACAGAAACTCCATCTGCTTAGCCCGGAAGAAAGGAGAGAGAAATTAGTAAATTTACATGCAAAAATCTCCAAAGGAGAGAAAGATGCAAGTATTGCAATTGGTTTTCCTGCCTCTGAAATGAATGAATTCGCTACTACTTCTGGTATGGTTACTGATTTCGAATTAACTCTTGATGAAGAAGATGCTTATTATTCCTGGATTGGTGGTGGTTTAGGAGTGGGGGTAGCTGGAGGGTATTCCATTTTTTTTGACCAACCAGATATTTTGCTAAAGCTTTATGAGGGATGGAAAGTATACAGGAATTGCTTAAACGATGAAACACTTGACCGCATAAGAGGTAATCAAATTAATACATGGAATGGACAATGGTTGAACTTTTCCTTCAATAAGCGCTTTCGTGAGTATTTTGATTTTGCCCAATTGCACTCCAACGGAGTTTTTTCTGTTGATGAAAAAGTTATAGAAGTAAATACAATCAAGTGGAGTGAATTATTTTTCAATATTTCTAATCGCTTTCCGGATAAAACTTTTTTAGGCTATGTGTACAGTCTGGGACAAACAAATAAAACACTTGGTTTCTATCCTTTCCAATTCAAGACAGCCAGCTCAATAATTAAATTTTACAAAATATTATTTGGTGAACAAGCTGCTATTCAAGATGCTAAACAGTATGAAGC
>JAYEFL010000032.1:0-19658 GCA_034658635.1 Bacteroidota bacterium
CTTTCGGTTATGGAAACTCAGAGAATCCGGGTACTGAAGACAAGGCATTCAATTCAACAGGGTACGGACTTGATTATATTGACTCAAAGCACAAGGTTCATCATTGGATTCTCAACCAGGTTAAAAGCATCCAACTGCCAGCAACAATTGTGAATCCTACTTTTATGCTAGGGCCTCATGACTCAAAACCCAGCTCGGGTGAAATGGTAAGGAACTTTTATCTGGGGCATATTCCTGGTTATACTCCGGGAGGCAGAAATTTCATTTATGTCAAAGATGCTGCCATTGGGGTGGTAAATGCTCTGGAAAAAGGTAAAATCGGAGAGAGCTACATTCTGGGTAATCAGAACATGAACTATAAAGATTTTTTCGCACTAATGGGAGAAGTGCTTGATAGAAAACCACCGAAACTAGTTCTACCAAAATGGATGTTTATGTTTATATCAAAAATAAATGCGGGATTGGCTAAAATTGGAGGATTTACTCCAAGAACCTTTCCTGCAATAGTAAACATTGCTTACGATGAGCAATTCTTTTCTGCTGCAAAAGCTATTAGAGAAATTGATTTGCCCCAAACACCAATTAAGCAAGCCATCGAGGAATGTTACAAATGGTTAAAGGATAATAATTACCTTTCGAAATGATTATGAGTAATTCAAGTAGGGTTGCCCTGGTTACAGGATCATCAAGGGGTATTGGCCGTGAAACTGCCAGAGTGCTGGCTAAATCCGGCTACCAGATTGTTCTTCATGGAAAAAATACGGATACCCTTGAAAAAACCCGACTTCAATTTGAATCTGAAGGAATTCAGGCAAAATCATATGCTGCAGATGTAACCAATATTAAAGAGGTTGTGGCTATGATCAAGTGGATTAAAGATAATTTAGGCCGACTGGATGTTATGGTTGCCAATGCCAGTCTTACCATGGAAGCTGAATTTGCAACCACAGACCCTGAAGCTTTCCGAAAAGTTGTTGACAGTCATATTTACGGTAGCATTTTTCCGGTAAAAGCAGCCTTGGAAGAAATCAAAGCCAATAAAGGGAGCATTATTCTTATCTCATCATTAGCTGGTTTGCACGGACTACCGAGATTTTCAGCCTACTGCACCGGTAAAATGGCCATCACTGCTTTCTGGCAAAGTCTGCGTTTAGAACAACGAAATACCGGTCTTCACCTTGGCTTAGTACATCTGGCCTTTGTACAAAATGATAATGATAAAACTCTTATTAATGCCAAAGGAGAACTTGAGAGAATGCCACCCCGGCCAACAGGAATGCAGCAAGCTCAAGAAGTTGTAGCAAAAGGAATTTACCGGGCCATCAAGAAAAGAAAGGGCCGCACCGTTTTGTCATTTTATGGAAAAACATTTGCCTGGTCTGCCAGATTTATTCCTAACATACTTCAGCTTTTCCTTTTGCGTTTTTTTAAGACCTGATCCAATTCACAGTTTCTTTTAATCCTTCTGAAAGAGAAGTTGGAGAAATCTTCAACTCTCTAAAAGAACGTTCGGCACTAACCCGCCAGTCGTACCTGGCCTTAGCAACCCATTTTGGAGTTAATTGGGGTTCTATGCCAAACCATTCAGCCATTTTTAAACTTATATATGCAACAAGCCTTATGAGCCAAATGGGCAAAGCAAATAATCTTCTGGAAATGCCTGAAACTTCTTTAAGAACATTGAAGAACTCCATATTACTATGGTTAGACCCTCCCAGAATATATGTGCGTCCACTTATCCCTTTCTCCATCGCATTGAGATGTCCATTGACCACATCCCTGATATACACATAGTTTCCCGACTTATCCGCAGGTCCGGGAAGCCATCTCCATTTGCCTGACACATAGGAATATATCATCCCTGTAACGGATTCAGGCTGCCCAAAAAGATAAGGCCCATAAACCCGGGTCGGACTCACAATCACCACATCTAAGCCAATAATAACATAATCCTTAACCCATGATTCAGCAAGACATTTCGATCCTTCATATTCATTAAAAAAATCCTTTTGTCTGATATAGTCTTCAGTTACTATATCCTCGAAAGAAGCACCGTAAATTCCACCTGTAGAGGTGAAAACTACTCGCTTAACATTACTGTCTCTGGCCACATTTAGAATATTCTTTGTGCCCTCCACATTTATCCGGTAAAACTGCCCACTATCACGGGCCCAAACCTTAGCAAAAGCCGCTAAATGATAAACCTGCTCGCATCCATCCATAGCATCTTTGATTGCCGCAACATTATCCAGAGCTCCTGTGAATATTTTAACTCCATCCCATAAAATATTCTTTGCTTTTTCTGATGAACGACAAAATGCATGCACCTCATGGCCAGACAGAGACAAGGCCTTAACTAAATGGCTGCCAATATATCCTGTTGCTCCTGATACAAATATTTTCATACTTTCCTTTTATTAACAAATTCCATGTCGGGATGATGACGGATAGAAAAAAATGAATTCGACAAGGCCATAAACCAATGAATAACAATAGGATAAACGATAGAATTTGTTTTCCATGCAATTAAGAATAATATTATTCCAATAGGTATCGTTCCCAATCCTTCCCTGAATTTCTTTGTGGCATGACTCAAAGAATATACCATAAGGTTGATTATAAGAGCCTCTTCAAATGAGAACTCTCCAATCAAGGGGAATAACAAAAAGCCTCTGAACAATACTTCATATCCAATAAGGTAAAACATCCATGAGAAAGAATTCAACAGTATAAGCTTGAAATCCCAATGAGAATCTCTTATTTGAGGGAAATCTGCCAGATTGGAAGAGGATTTAGATTGGAAGTAACTAAGGGGAACAATAAGAAATATCATTAACAGACTTAGCAAATGCCAAACATAAGGTCCTTCAGGCAGGCGTAAGCCCAAATTGTTAAACACATTGGCTTTCAATACTAACAATATAAGAATTGGAATGGCGCCAAAAAGCACTCCTCCGTATAATCTTGCTAAGACAATTCCTCTGCTCGTGCCTTTTCTGAGTTCAGAGAAAAATAAAGGCCAGTACAAATAGAAACTTATCAAGGCCCACATCAGAGAAAAAATAACGACTGACTTCATACAAATTAATTCACTTGTTAAGGGTTTCAAAGAAACAGTTTGAAGTTAGCAAAACCAATCAAAATCGGCTATCTTGCGTGCCAAAAGGTGGAATAAATGAGGCGTAATTTGATTGTATTAGCAGCTATACTGATTAGCTGCAGTTTAACTGGTCTGGGACAACGGCAAGAAATAAAAATTGCTTGTGTAGGGAATTCAATAACATACGGCAGTGGGATGAAGAATCGCGACCAGCATTCCTATCCGGCACAACTGCAATATTGGTTGGGAGACGATTATGAGGTGAAGAATTTTGGCGTAGGTGGAGCCACAATGTTAAAACAAGGCAACAAGCCATATTGGGTACAGACCGAATTCCAACAAGTCAAAGATTATCAGCCAGATATTATCATTATCAAATTAGGAACTAATGACAGCAAACCCCAAAACTGGCAATATTCTTCTGATTTTGAAACCGATTACAAACAAATGATCGATGAGTTTGCCGAACTCAAGTCAAGGCCCAGAATCTTATTAGCTTTACCCGTTCCTGTATTTATCAAGGAAAAATGGGGTATTAATCAGGCGGTTGTCAGAGATGAAATCCTTCCTTTAGTAGAAAAAATTGGCAAAAGTCGCCATTGTGATATTATTGATTTGTATCATCCCTTAGAGGACTATGGGAGATTTTTTCCAGATCAAATTCATCCCGATCCATTGGGTGCAGAACTAATGGTTAAAGAAATATACCTGAAACTATTTCATAAAACTTCCTCAAACCGGGGCTCTGCTTTTAATACTGCTACTCACCCAGTTCCTAGTCCGGAATATCGTGGAGCAGCTGCAGGATGGGGAAAAGGAAATGATTGGTTCAGTCAGCACGACGACATAAACCAGATTGGAAACGACAGACAGGTAGACCTTGTGTTTTTGGGTAATTCTATCACTCAATCCTGGGGAGGTGAAGGCAGATCAGTTGGGTCACCCCTTAGAGAATTATGGGATTCATTATATACACCACGAAATGCAGCAAACTTTGGGATCTCAGGAGACCGTACCCAACATATTCTGTGGAGAATTGACAATGGAAATTTTGATGACATTTCTCCTAAAGCAGTGATCCTGACAATAGGTGTAAACAATTTCAGGAAAAATTCATCAAGTGAAATATCCGGAGGTATAAAGCAAATTATCAGCAGACTAAAAAGGAAACTCCCATCAACTCACATTATCTTACTCGGACCATTACCCAGCGGAGCAAATGAGTCTGATCCTATGCGGGAAAAATATCAACAGGTTCATCAGCAAATTAGCGGATTGGGTACACAAAGCCGCGTGACTTACCTGAAAATTTCAGAGCCATTCATTTTTGCTAACGGAGATCTGAATTATGATTTTATGCGCACCGATAATATACATCTTACTACCCAGGGTTATTATCAATGGGCAAGCCTAATTGAACCCGAATTAAAGCAAATATTCAATGATTAAGCGTCTACAACCCGGCATTCTTACTTTACTGGCTATTTCTATCATTTCGTCAAGCTCGTTACAAGCACAGAGTCAGGATCATGTTAAGGTCAGACCTGTACAATTCTATCTGGGTATTCAACCTTCTGTTAATGTTGAGCCCATCAATGAATACCAGAATACTATCACTTTCAATGTGGTTCCTTTGATTGTTGAATATGCTGTCAATAATCGGTGGAGTATCAGATTAAATCCAATTGTTAATCTTCAGCTCAGACCTGAATTTCCTTCCGCTATCTCACATATTGGATTAGGAGTGACTGTACCTTATCATTTTTCAAAAAAGAACTCAGAAGAAGGTCAGCGGGGTTTCTATGCTGGTCCGAACCTGGCAATAAGCAAACACATTCTGGATGGATTCAACACAACAACCCTGGCTGCAGAAGTTGGTTACGCGTTCATTTTTAACCGGGTGCTGAGTATTACAGTTGGAGCGCAAGTTGGTAGTTCAATATCAGTATCTCCTGACACAGGCTTTACAACTATCAGATCTCACAGTGAAGCCATCTTCAGCTTTGGTTTCTGGTTCTAAATCATTTACTAAAACGACAGACTAAGTCCGACCAGGAAATTACGGCCAGCCTGAGGGTAGTATCCAATCATCTGGCTGCGAACACCCTGATAGAAATAGCTGTATACCCAGGCATTGCTCTCATATTGATGATTCAACAGGTTATTGACCTGGGCGAAAATACGGATATTGCTGATTGCTCCATATGGACGTTCATAAGAAATCAGGAAGTCGTTAAGAAAATAGGCATCCAGCATCCTGTCCTGACTTGAGGTATTGTCTATGAACTGTTTGCCCACATACTTAGAATCCAGCCTCAGGGTCATTCCATTGATTGGCTTCCATTCGAGCCTGCTGGCAGAGATCAGGTTTGGTGAAAAGGCCAGATCAGTTTCTTCAAGATTAGTGATCTGCTGCCCCCATGTATCCCAGTCATCAACATATTCATTGAATGAAGATATTTTATTCTTACTAAAGGTTGCATTTACTCCCCAGCTGAAACCCTTAATCAGTCTCCAGGTCATTTCAAATTCGATTCCTGTTCTGTAGCTTTCAGACACGTTAACCATAATCGGCGACCCAACATCATTGATCTCACCTGTCAGTACTAACTGATCCTTATAATCCATGTAATACAGGTTCACTGTAGTGCTAAGTCTTTTAGTATTAATCCCATATCCCCCCTCAAAATCAATCATTTGTTCTGGCTTTATCACCTGATCAGAACGTGCATCTGTAAAATTACTACGTTTAGGCTCCCTGTTTCCTACTGCTACTGAGGCATATAAGCGATGATTCCCACTTGGATTAAAAACCAGTCCCGCCTTAGGATTAAAGAAATTATACTTATGATATTGGCTAAGATCCCTCTGATCGTCATCTCTTCCGTCTATCGTGTAATCAATCACGCGGTATTGTAAATCTGCAAAAAGGTGCAATTTTTGGCCAATAGAATAATTGGCTTTTACGAAACTGTTGAAATCAGTTTTCAGGCCATTAGAAAAGTAATAATCATCTTCCGGAGAAGAATTTGATGCATACTCTGCCCAGATAATCCGACCAAAATGATCTCCATCATATTGATTCCAGCCTCCACCAGCATGAAGGTCTAAATTATTAAGGGTATAATTAATGTTATATATTGCACCGTTGAAGCTGTTATCGAGCCACTTGCGGCGAACCAGATCAGTTGAGAAGATAGTATCTGTACCGCTAATCACTGGATTTATCAGGTAATCAACAAAATCCTGTCCTTCCTTAAACTGCTCATAATAACCATTACCACTGGTATGATGCAGAGCCAGGTTGAAATTCAGATCACGATTGATCTGGTACGACCAATGCAATTGAAAATGATTTTGTTGATAATCATCTACCTCATTTTCATATGTATATGGATTATAGGTGCGATTATTCTCCAACATTTCTGCTGGCACCCCACCCCAAGCCTGGTATGTTAACTCATGTCCTGTGAAGACTGTAGCCTTCAAAATGCTTTTCTTTGAATACCACCCGGCTGCAAAGTATACTGAATTCATTTTAGCAAATGCTCTGTCAATAAATCCATCAGAGCTCAGATTAGAGAGTCTGAAATCAGCTGTAAACCCACCATTCATTAAGCCAGTACCAGCAGAAACAGAGTTTTTGAAGGTATTAAAAGAACCAAGAGTTGAATGAAGCTCAGCATAAGGTTCTGCAGCCAGCGATTTTGTCTGGATATTTATGTTTGCCCCAAAAGCAGCCGCGCCGTTGGTTGAAGCACCTATCCCTCTCTGTATCTGAATATTATCCACAGAAGAAATGAAATCCGGGATATCTACCCAATATACATCATGTGATTCGCTGTCGTTATATGGGATGCCGTTAACAGTAACGTTTATTCTGCTAGGATCAGTACCGCGGATACGCATACCTGTATAACCGATACCAGTGCCTGCATCCGAAGTAGTCACCAGGGATGGGGTCATATTTATCAGATATGGAATATCCTGAGTTCGGTTACCAGAATTTATTTCGCCTTCTGAAATCTGGCTATAAACAATAGGATCTTTTTCGTTGGCTCTTGTTCCCTTTACAATAACAGCGTCAGAAATTAGTGGCGACTGTTTCAATTGAATATTTAACTCCAGATTCTGGCTAAGCTTAACTCGTCTGGTTTGTTTCAAATATCCAACAAACCTCACTTCCATAGTATAATAGCCATCCTTTACTTCTTCAAGTAGATATGCTCCATCTCTGTCAGATGCTGTGGCTAATCCTGTTCCAATAAGTCTGACTGTTGCCCCAACAAGCTTCTCCTGAGACCTGCCCGTTATGCTGCCATAAATAAGGTTCTGTGAATTTACTGGCATGACAAGCAGCAATGCTATCACCAGCAAGGCAAAATTCTTTTTCATTTTTCCGTTTTTTTAGTCGGCCAAAAGTCCTAGTGGCCTTCCTCCCTTCGTCGGCATTATCCGAATCAGGTTCTAAGGGTATAATCTCAGCCCGAAATATTAAGGCACCCCCTTAGCGGACGATTCAAAGGTAAAAAAAGTCTAAAAGATAAAAAAGCCGGCCAGATAAAAATCCAGCCGGCTCAACCAAACAAACCAAACTCACCTTCCTACTTCACATCAATCTTCAATACGTCCTTGAATGCGTCCTTCAAATTGTCTTTTGGAAGTGCTCCTTTTGCCATTGCTGGTTGTCCTTCAACAGGAACAAATAGCATGGAAGGAATACTTTGAATACCAAAAACAGCAGATAATTCACGCTCTGCTTCTGTATCCACTTTATAAATATCTATTTTACCAGCATACTCTTCAGCCAGTTCTTCTAAAATGGGAGCAACCATCTTGCAAGGTCCACACCAGTCAGCATAAAAATCAATTACTGCTGGCAGCTTACCCTCGAATTTCCACTCCTTGTTCTCTTCAAAGTTAAATACTTTAGCTTTGAAGGTTTCTTTAGTTAAATGTTCAAGTGCCATATCTTTTTCTTTGCTATTATTTACAATTCATCTAATTATCTATATTTTTAGATTTATCAATTTGTATGCCAAATGCCAAGGACATATTTTTAGGACCAAATTGCCAGTAAAAAATGGTAATTTTGTCAGCAAAACACGACATATTTGTCAGTTAAATGAATTCTATCTTAGACACTAAGCTGGTTACAACTATTGCGGCAGTAGCTGCAGAGCTTAATCAAGACACCTATATCATAGGTGGTTACGTGAGAGATCTCCAGATTGGCAGGCCTTCAAAAGACATGGATATTGTTACTCTGGGCAGTGGCATCTTGTTGGCTGAGAAGATTGCTGATATACTGAAAATAAAGAACATACAAGTATTCAAGAATTTTGGTACTGCGATGATTCTTTACAAAGGGTTTGAAGTGGAGTTCGTTGGTGCACGCAAAGAATCATATAGAAAAGACTCACGAAACCCGATAGTTGAAAATGGCACATTAAGTAATGATCAAAACCGTAGAGACTTCACTATTAATGCACTGGCAATTAGTCTGAATAAGGATTCCTACGGAGACTTTCTTGATCCCTTTAATGGGATGGAAGACCTTAAGAATAAAATTATACGTACTCCCCTGAATCCGGATATTACTTTCTCAGATGATCCTTTAAGAATGCTCAGAGCGATAAGGTTCGCTACTCAGCTTGGCTTTACGATTGAAGATGCCACACTCATATCAATAGCGAAAAATCGCAAAAGGGTTGAAATTCTTTCAATTGAGAGAATTACTGAAGAAATCAATAAAATAATCCTTTCGTCAAAACCATCTGTGGGTTTTAAGCTGCTGGATGATACAGGTTTGTTAGAGATTATTTTTCCTGAGCTTCACCGACTTAAAGGTGTGGATGAGAAGAATGGGATCACTCACAAAGACAACTTCTTTCATACAATACAAGTTTTAGACAATATATCGCCACAGACCGATGATTTATGGCTAAGGTGGGCTACACTTTTGCATGACATTGCAAAACCCATGACCAAGCGCTTTGACCCGGGAGTGGGCTGGACTTTCCACGGTCATAATCACTTTGGCAATAAAATGATCCCGGATCTTTTTCGTAAGATGAAGCTTCCTCTGAACGAAAAAATGAAGTATGTGCAAAAATTAGTCAACCTGCACATGAGGCCAATAGTGCTGGCTCAGGATATAGTGTCTGATTCAGCTGTAAGGAGACTATTATTTGAGGCTGGTGATGATATTGACGATCTGATGACCTTATGTGAGGCAGATATTACCTCTGGAAACCAGAATAAGGTTGAAAAGTATCTTCGCAACTTTAGTCTGGTAAGAGAAAAATTGAAAGAACTTGAAGAAAAAGACAGGATTCGTAACTGGCAGCCTCCAATCAGTGGTGAAGAAATAATGGAAGCATTTGGTATTCCTCCTTCCAAGGTAGTTGGAGACATTAAAAATGCAATTAAAGAAGCCATTATTGAAGGAGTGATTAGCAATACACGAGATGAAGCCTGGAATTTTATGCTTGCACAAGGTCGGGAAGCAGGATTAACTCCTGTACCTAACAATAAAACAAAATAAGATGACTGATAAACTTCACTGGAAACCCGGAACCATGATTTATCCCCTGCCAGCAGTTATGGTAAGTTGCGGTGACAATCCTGACAATTATAATATTATTACGATTGCCTGGACAGGCACAATCTGCACACAGCCGCCAATGTGTTATATTTCAGTTCGTCCCGGAAGACACTCTTATGAGATAATCAAGAAAACCGGAGAATTTGTCATTAACCTTACTACAAAGGAGCTGGCAAGAGCAACGGATTGGTGCGGAGTCAAATCGGGAAGAGACTTTGATAAATTTAAAGAGATGAAGCTCACACCAAGAGTGGGAGAAATAGTTAAAGCTCCAATAATTGTAGAGGCCCCAATGAATATTGAGTGTAAGGTGACTGAAATTAAGGAGCTAGGGGTTCACCATATGTTTATGGCTGAGGTTGTTCATATTCAGGCAACAGAAAAGTACATGAATCAAGGCACCGGTAAATTTGAGCTATCCGGAGCACAGCCTATTTCTTATATGCACGGAACTTATTATGAGATGGGTAAAAGAATTGGAAAATTTGGGTATAGCGTAGAAAAAAAGAAGAAACATTAGATAAATGTTCCAGAAGGATCGGCAATATTTTCAGTTCTGCGCTTATGGATTTCTGAAGAACCTAAGGCTTTTCGAGCCATTTCTGATCCTGTTCCTCAAAAACGAGGGAATGAGCTTTACCCAGATTGGTATTCTATATGCCATTCGCGAGATTGCCAGAGGCCTTTTTGAAATTCCGGGAGGAGTATTTGCCGACGCTGTGGGTAGGAAGAAGTCCTTGCTGCTAGCCTTCTCAGCCTATCTAATATCATTCATAACATTCTATGTCTCAGGCAATTTTTGGTTCTTTACAATTGCCTTTCTATTATATGCTTTTGGTGATGCTTTCAGAACCGGCACACATAAAGCAATGATTATGACCTATCTAAGTCTTAATAACTGGTCGGAATACAAGGTTGACTATTACGGACATACAAGGTCATGGTCTCAAATTGGTTCAGCTCTTTCTGCAGTATTGGCAGGCTTTGTCGTTCTGATTACACGTGAATATAAATTGGCCTTCCTGATTTCAATCATACCATATGGCTTAGAGTTAATAAATCTGTCATTATATCCGAAGTATCTGGATAAACCACCAGGACAAAAGACAGGCAGAAAATTTGCAGCACAAATCAGGCAAACAAGCAGAGATTTTGTCAAATCATTTCAAAACCGGGCTGTATGGAAATCCATTATCAGTTTGAGTGCCTATACGGGATATTATAAAGCCAGTAAAGATTATATCCAGCCATTAATTCAGGTATTTGCCCTGAGTCTCCCTCTGTTTGTAAACCAAACATCTATACAGCGTGAAGCCATTCTTATCGGGGTAATCTATTTTTCCCTGTACATGTCAACCTCTTTCATTGCACGACGCTCAGGACGCTGGGTAATAAAGCAGAAATCTGTTCAATCTGCCATGCTTATCAGTCTCATGTCAGGAGCTTTTCTCGGACTCTTAAGTGGCATATTCATCCTGATTGGATACAATATTCTGGCAATACTGTTGTTCATGGGAATCTACATGTTTGAGAACTTACGTAAACCGATTGGAATAGGACAAATTGCCGAAAACACAGATCAAAAAGTACTGGCCTCTGCCCTATCAGTTGAATCACAGGCAGAAACCCTCTTCGCTGCGATGTTTGCATTGATTCTGGGCTTTCTTATAGACAAGACAAGCTTAGGATTGGGAATAATAATCGTATCAGCTCTTGCCATGCTAATTCCGCTTGTTGCATCATTATTGCGCACTCCCACTCAAGGGCGCCATTAATCATACACCAAGCCCCGAAAAAGAACTGTCATCCCGGACTTGATCCGGGACCTGATGGAGCTTGCAGATTCGATTCCTCAAAATTTGCAAATCACGCCAAATCTCAACAATGGCATATCTGTTGGATTTATCTTTTTCTTGTATTCGTACTCAGTAAAAATCCCTACATATTTATCGAGATAAAAGCTGGCACCAGCTCCGATCCCAAAATCCGGATAAAAACCATTTTCAGGAAAGAAGTTTTCCTTTACTGAATGAAAGAGCGGTCCGCCATACCGAGTTTTCAAGTAAAAGTCAAACCTTGTATTGGTGGTTTTGAGAATGAGCGGCATGAGATGCAGGTTCACATTCACACCAAAATAGGGTATGTTTTTATTTTCATAGATAAAGTTGGGGTAGATGCTTGAATTACCAAAAGTTGTTAGTTTACTATATCCCATATATCCACCAATGCCGAAAAATTTTGCGATCCGATAATTCCCTTGTAGACGAAAGTTCCCATATGTTCTTCTAATGCCACCAGAGTTTCTAACATTACCCCCAATAAATAGACTATAACCTGCCTGGATCCTCCATTTTTTTTCTTCTTGCTTAGCCAGATCAAGCTTCTCCTTTACGCTTTTTCGAACTTTCTTTGTTGTCCTCTTTATCCTGTTTTCATCAAAATAAACCTTATAAGATACCGAAGGGATTATTGGGAAGAAGCTCATTTGATATAAATTGGTTGGCTTGAACTCAGACCAATATTGCGGACGATCAAATTCTCCTTTAACATTGGTATCGTAGAAATAATAGTGAGGATTGTGTCGATTATACAGATTATAAACTGAGAATGTCCAGGTGGCCTGTCTATTTTTCTTTGTTACTGTATTGTAGGTCAAGCCAACATCCATACGGTGATAATTTTTCATCTGAGCGCTGTTACGTTCACCATACAATAAGACCTCATAATACCCGAAATTACCACTATCATCTGGTTTGGTGTTAAGAGTATACTGGCGACCCACGACAGGAGTATATGGAAGACCTGTTTGGTATACCCAGGTCATACTTAATGACCACTTATCGTTGAATCGTCTATTAATATTTATTGATGCTGTATGAGGTCGGTTGAATTCAAAGGGATACTCAATGCCTTTATTGATCTCAGGATACTGACGAGTAGTCTGAGACCAGGCATAACTTGCAAAGCCTGTCCAATCACCATAGTTTTTCCGGAGAAGGAACTCGATACCTTTTGATTTGCCACTTCCACCAGCAATAATTTTTGATCTCCAATCAGTATCGCCAATCAGGTTTGAAAACCCCTCTCTATATGTTGCTAAATTACTCATTGTCTTACTGTAAGCTGACAATTCGGTACTAAACATATCCTGATAAAAGGATCCAATCCAGGAAACAGATACCTGTTCGCTCTGTGCCGGCAAGATACGTGAATCTGCAGGCACCCACACCTCATTGTTCATGATATTGCCCGAAGTAACCAGAAGCTGAGCATTCTGAGAAACCTTCATGTAGCTTGCATGTAGGTGATGATTGTCGCTAATCCTGAAATCGAGGTTGACTCTTGGCTCCAAGGAGAAATGTTGCACATCTTCTGAGGTGTAACTAACTCCACGCAATCCCAGATTTGCTTCTACACGGTTGAACAAAGAGATTTTATTTTCCACAAATACTGCCGATTCCAAGCCCAACAATCTTTCAGTTATGGGCTGAACATCAAAATTCGTTTGGAAAGTGCTATTGGGGATATGTTTCAGAAGAGAGGTTTGTATACCTGCATCAGCAGACCAATTATTGAGAATCTGAAACTTGAAGTTTGATCGCAACGACAAATCTTCAACTGATGAAAGATATTCTCTTTTGAAATCAATAGTATCCCTTAAATCTGTGACTTTGAACGACAAGTCGTTTCGAAGACGATATCTGCTATATGACAGGCTATTGGTCATAAGAACCTTTGGTGAGAACACATGATTCCATCGTGCAGAGGCCAGCCAATTGCCCCAAACATTTTTCAGCCTGCTTTTCTCCTTTGAATTCTTTCCCTTATCACTCGACCAGTAATTGAGATAATCGTCTCCCTGATAAAAATTTAAATGAACACTGTTGTGAGAATCAGGTTTCCAGGTGAACTTCCCATTCAAATCATGAAATCCATAAGCCAAAACAAAATCGTTTCCATCTGAGAGCCGGGTAAAAGAGGCTAATAAGGCATCAATCATCGTTTTACGGCCAGTGACAATGAAATTTGTATTTTTCATCTTCAAAGGGCCTTCAACTGAAAACGAAGCATCAGTAATACCAATGCTATATGATCCCTTTAATGATGATTGATCTCCTTCTCGTTGAGCAATGTCAACTACCGAAGACAATCGTCCCCCAAATCGGGCAGGAAATCCTCCTTTATACAAGTCTATGGAGTTGATTATATCCGGATTAAAAACGGATGAAAATCCACCCAGATGATTGACATAAATAACCGGTACGTCATCAAATAAATATAAATTTTGGCCAGGATCTCCTCCTCTGACAATCAATCGACTAGTGCCCTCATTTTGTGATTGTATGCCGGGAAGTAACTGCATGCTTTTCAGTACGTCAGGCTTTCCTCCCAGAGTTGGAATTTGCTCAAGTTCCTTACTATTCAGAGTCGATACATTAGATAAGATCTGTCGCTTTACCCGAACAACAATGGCATCAAGATGAGTGGAGGTTTCCAATTCAACAGATACCATTTTGTTATCCCTTGATTGGATTTTCAAATTAGCCTCCTTATATCCCACAAATGAGAATTGAATGGTACAAGGCGCTTTCACAACAATGGAAAAGAATCCGTTATTATCGGTAACCATACCACCGCGCTTATCAAGATTAACAACGGTTGCGCCAATCAGAAGCTCGCCTGAATTTTTATCTCTTACAAATCCCGAAATTCTGGTCTGAGTACTGGCGCTTCCGAACGAAAGCAGCACAAAAGACAAAAGCAATAATAGCTTAATACTGTTATTATTTATCTTCATAATGAGTCGTCTTCAGGATTAATGAGTTCAGACAGGAATGTTGAATAAGCTGCAAAAATTCCATGTCCGTTTTCGACATTTGAATGGAGAGGAAACACTCCCGAAGTGCCCATGCCAAACTCAGGATACCTGCCTCTTTCGTACAGGTATAACTGCCTTAAATAGTGATAATAGTTATACGAAATTGATCTCAATTCAATAATGAAAGGATACAAGTGCATTCGCATGGGTTCACCATTTCTGGAACCAGATGAACCCGTTGAATAGTTTATCGTCATGGTATAAGAATCACCCTCCATTTTCTCATTGCTAAAAACAAGAAGAGGCAAACCTTCTGATAGTAAAACAGAATCAACTATATCTTTCATATATCCGGTTCTCCAGTAATCATAGACATGTAAATGAATGATTAGCTGAAAGTACCTTTTGTTGTTAGGATCATTAGAAAAGCGAACTTTCAATGCCGGATAAGAAAGGCCTTCCTCATCTTTACCGGCATTCAATATATGCTCAATACTAAGAATTGAATCAGCTATTGGAATGGTTTCTGAACAGTTGACTTCATCGTAGCCTTCAATTCTAACCTTGCAATCATAAACAGATCCGGCTTTGGCTTTAGCTTCTGAATTGTACCAGCCATTGCCTTTAGATATAAGAAGCTCCTCGAATTCTCCATCGATAAATAGCTCGACATCAGCATTATCAACTGTACTCAAGGGAAGTGATTCCAGTTTATCTGCCAATGAAACATTCAATTTGATAATGCTATCGGCAATAAGAAAACTGTTCACGGTGGGAATGGGTGAATAATCAGGAAATTCATCCTGCACCAATTCTTTACAGCCTGTTTGAGATAGAAAGATTGTGCCAACAAACAGCAACTGCAGTAACTGTCGCATAAGTGGGCGATCTTTTCGATAAAGCATGGTGATTTAGTCTAGTTTGTCCTAAGTTGTCCTGGGGGACTCAAAAGTAACGAAACTTTGATTGATCTTGTTGTGGATGGGATAACAATTCTTAAAAACGCATATGCTTGTTCAGTCTCATATAATTAGCGCCGAACTCTTGTTGCATCAAGTGTTAAACAGAGGTAACGATTGTTAAGTGCCTTTGAAATGACTCAATCCTGCCCTACTTTCATGCACCCATAACTAACAAAAAAAGCATGAAAAAAATGTCATTAGCGCTGATCCTTACTGCATTTCTATCAGTAGGACTGGCAAACGAAGTAGTTGCTCAGCAAAAAATTGGTTGTATCAATTCCAATGAACTTATTGCATCAATGCCAGAAAACGACAGTGCGATGCTTGTCATGGAGCAAAGAACTCAGGCCTTTGTTAAGCAATCAGAAGAACTCCAGGTTGAGCTAAATAAAAAATACGAAGAATACCTTGTCCAGAGAGACTCTTTAGCTCCACTTATTCGTCAATCAAAAGAAACTGAGTTAAATGACATGTCGAAGAATATTGAAAACTTCAATTCTGCGGCTGATCAGGAGTTTCAGCGGCTAAGGCAAGAAATCTACCAGCCCATACTTGCAAAAGCACAAAATGCTATTAAAGAGGTTTCAAATGAAGGTGGCTTTACATATATCATCGACATTGGAACAAACTCGCTTTTAATCTTCCCTGAAGAAGCACCACTGAATATTTTGGAGGCAGTTAAAAAGAAGTTGGGGATTGAATAGACCATCAGACAAACCAATTTTCAAACATTTACCATAGCTATCGGAGGTTTTAGCCCAATAGCGGCATGTTTTGCAGTGAGGTGATTCCCCCTGAACTCCGTTGATATGGTTTAATTGTTTGTGCATTTCTCTTGTTACTTATCCTTCACACATCTTACCGGCATATAATACCTGGTACTCATGAAACCGGTCCAGAAGCTGGAATTATCTTTTGTGGCTTTTATGACAAATATATCAGTACGTGCTTCATTGATATCTACCGGGATAGTGGAGGATGGATAATACATGCTTTCGAATGTTTCTTTGAATGTGAAGATAGTGTCTGTGGGAACCGGGAAACCTATTAAGGCATAATCTCCCAATCCTAAATACCTTCCATTGAAATCTGTTGAACCTCCTATCACCAGTTCATGCGCCTTGTTATTGCCACCAATATTTTCAATTAGCTCCTCCCAATCTTCTTTTGTTGGAATATGCCAGCCATCCGGACAAACCTGAATGTATTTATCATCAAATCTATCATGGCTGATTGCTGTGACCTGGTATAGTAGTCCTACTTGTTCACACCAGGATTCAGCCTCATAAAGACATATTGTGGTAACCAAGCCTGATTCCATTTTCCCAGAAACCTGAAACCTCAGGTTCTCTGCCATCCACCATTGATCTCCTATTTGAACAGTTCCGTATAATTGATCATCGCGACGATCCTTAATCATACCAGTTGGATTCTCATGCGGGGAAACATTGATGGTTCCGTAAGCCTTGGACATTAACCCTTGTTCATCTTTCACCTCCAGTATAACCCCATAGCGTCCGGGCTTCTGATACTGATGATAGTATTCCTTTTGTTGAGTGAAGGGGGTATCCCATATCTCATCATTATCCCAATCCCATCTGCTTAATAACTGTGAGGGTGTAGTATGATCATCTCGTGACGACCAACAATTGAAATAGAACAGGGTGGTCAAATTGCCATATTCAATACTGACTTCAAAACTGGGTTCTGGAGGCAGATTCTCTTGGAAACTTCCACCATATTATGAATGGACTGATTGGGATACCTGTAATTCAATAACTGCCATGTTTGGTAAGGAGACTGATTATTCTTTAGAGATGCAGGTGAGAGATACTAATAATTTGATTGCCACGATAAAAAAGGAGATTACAATTTATCATGAAAATCTACCGCCAAAACCCGTATTAGAAATTGGATGCAAGCGTGGTAATATCCGCACACAATTTTACTTTGATTCCTGGATGACCCGCGATCTTGAGTCCCTACCAACTTCATTACAAGTCCGCTGGGATTATAACGGGGACGGGAATTTTGATACTGAATATTCAAGGGAGCGCACAGTCTACCATCAATATCCGGAAGCCGGAATATACCAAGTTGTTCTGGAGGTAAAGGACCCGGAAGGTTTGAGTGATACAACTTCACAATACGTCATTGTTTCTCCATACACCAATGAAACCGGCCTGATTCGCGACCATCGAGATGAACAAATGTATGGAACGGTGAAAATTGGGAACCAGTGGTGGATGTCAGAAAATCTAAACTTCGCACCCTGGGATTCAAATAAGGATTATGTTGAGAAATTTTGCTATAGACATAACCCGGGATATTGTGAAGCTTTGGGTGGACTATATAGTATTTACCATGCAACAAGAAATGATTTCTATAATGATGTTGAAGGAATTTGTCCCACAGGATGGCACATACCTTCTCGTGCGGAATGGGAACAGATGATTAATTATATTGATGGATGGAATTCTGCATCCAAACTTATCCTCGGTGGAGAAACTGATTTTAATACCATATTTGCTGGCTATGGGAAAGAAACACCTGGATATAAAGATTCTTATAGCTTAGGACAGATCACTTATTTCTGGTCATTTAAACGACTGAGAGGCTGGCCTATTGCACAAAGTTGCTGGAATATTGCCTTGATAAAAGATAAAGAAAAAATATATCCGGGATACTCTGGATATGATATGCTTCTCTCTGTAAGATGTGTAAAAGATGATGAATAAAACAGTAATATCAGCCATTTTCATTTGCCTTGGATTGGCCGGGCTATCCGCTTGCTCCGATGAATTAGAATTAGTGGCTGATTCAGGATACTCACCAGTTGTGTATTGCATTCTGAATCCTGATGATTCCGTACATTATCTGAGAATTGGGAAATCATATTTGGCCTTCGATGATGTAAGAGAAAACCCGCCGCATTCTGACAGCCTGGTGTACCATGAAGATTTCTATGCTTACCTGGCTGAAAATATTCATGGTGAGCAGGGAGATATCTATTACTTTGAACCAAGTGATAAGTATGTCAGGGATAGTGGATTCTTCAATACTGAAAACCTGGAACTTCTAAAAGTGAAGTGTCAGTTAAAAGTGGGATCAGAGTATAGTCTATATATTTACAGCCCTGAGTTGCCCAAGTTGATTGTGGGGTCAACATATATAATTCCGCCCGTTAAAATCCTTGAACCTGTTTATATGCCTGGAAGGGAAATCACTATTCTTCCTGAACAGGGATACAATCTCCGATGGACTCACCCATCAAAATATGCTGTTTATCAGCCTGTTCTAAGAATTCATTACCGCGAAGGAGATCGTGAATTCCAGACACATAAATCAATGGATATTCAACTGCCACATGTGGCCTTAGTATCGGATGTTTCTGTGGTGATTGATTTTATCAATGGGCAGAACTTTTATAACTACCTTAAATCCGCAGATAAATTATTTGTTTTAAAAATAGGGATTTTTTTAGGTTTGCTTAGGGGTTTCGTTCCCTTTTTTATTAATATTTTGGTTTTTTTATCCTTATGGTATTCCTGATGTTTTTTGTTTGCCTTTCTTTTCGCACAATAATATCCACCAGAAAAACAAAAAGCCTAATATTAATGTAATCAATGTGTTACATTTGTTTTGTGAGCGCACTTATCCCGTTGCTGTATTAATTACGACTGGTATCACTCTAATAAAAGGTGGTATTTCTTTGTTGAAAACAGTTTCAATATATGTTGCCGCCCCCGTTTTATCCATTTTGACGGTACAACTATAAAACGGAATATAAATTTCTTTAGCCTGAACATAGATTTTCACGAGATTAAATACCCGTATAAACGAGTGTGAAGATTTGATTCAAAGCCGACCTTAGTCATTGATATAGAACACGATAAATAGATTGTCCTAATTTGCCCTAATTACAAACATACGTTAGGTAATGTACCTGATGACTTGTTTCTAGAACTATCGCGATGCTCATGGAATTTTATAAACACCACATTGTTAGAATGTTAATAAGTTTAGCATCTGTTTGCTATGGGTTTAATGCTGCTTATTGTATCTTTATCACAGTAACAATAAGCCGTAGTTATGGACACATATTCTTTCTTTCTGGAGCCCACAATGACCACTCACAAGCAATACGAGGCATTGCGAATGTATTATGTT
>JAYEFL010000033.1:0-5386 GCA_034658635.1 Bacteroidota bacterium
GCTGTTGCCTTAGCTTTGCGTTTTAAGTGTCCGATTTTTACATCCAGGGATATTATTGACCGGGCTGGAGTTATAATGGAGGATAAAAGTGATGATGAGAAGAACAATGAGAATGATATTGATATTTTGCAGAGTGGAGAAAAGCATATTGGAGAAAAGGGATCACTGAGCTTGTCTGATCTGGATGAGTTAAAAGAAATGCTGCAACAGGCTGTTGAAGAGGAGGATTATGAGAGGGCTGCAGAAATACAAGTGGAAATAAGTCGCAGGCAAAGGAAAAGAGATACGTAGAGAATTGTTCATTACGAAAGATATAGCATGAAGAAAACATTGATTTTTTTGGTGGGCTTTACGGCCCTGATTTTTTTTGCAGCCATTTTTGTTAGTGCCCAGGATGAACCATCAGATAGCTCAGCTACATCTCAGTTTGTTGAAATGAATGTTGTAGATTCCATGTCGGTGTCAGATCAGGGTACGGCCGGACTAGTAAGTAAGCAGGTTCAGGATGCATCATCCATAAAACTATCAAATGTTCTGAGGGGGTTACTGGGTTTGTTGGTTTTGATAGGAATTGCCTGGGCATTCTCCAGAAACAGAAAAGGAATTAACTGGAAGGTAGTGGGTATTGGATTAACAGTGCAGATATTGCTTGCTCTTGGAGTTCTCCTTGTAAGACCAATTCAGGCTGTTTTCGAGTTTCTGGGAAAAATATTTGTTCTTATCCTGGATTTTACGAATGTTGGATCTGAGTTTTTGTTCGGATCTCTGGTCGATATGGACGCTTTTGGTGCAATATTCGCCTTTCAGATTCTCCCGACCATAGTATTCTTTTCTGCACTTACCTCTGTGTTGTTTTATCTGGGGGTAATTCAAAAGGTTGTTTGGGTACTGGCCTGGTTCATGACAAAAGCATTCAAGCTGTCAGGTGCTGAAAGTTTGTCGGTTGCCGGAAATATTTTTCTTGGTCAGACTGAATCTCCGCTGATGATTAAGGCATATCTTGAGAAAATGAACCGCTCTGAAATTCTGCTGGTAATGATCGGTGGAATGGCCACTGTTGCAGGGGGGGTGATGGCTGCTTATATAGGATTTTTGGGAGGAGATGATCCCCAACAGAGACTCATGTTTGCCAAACATTTGCTAACAGCATCTGTGATGGCAGCTCCGGGAGCTATTGTTGTATCCAAAATTCTTTTTCCTCAGACTGATAAAATTGTAGGGAAAGTTGGTGTGGATCAATCTAAGATCGGTGATAATATGCTGGATGCAATTGGTAAAGGTACATATGAAGGAGTTAAGCTTGCCGTTAATGTAGGCGCAATCCTTCTGGTTTTCTTTGCTTTCATTGCAATGTTTAATTATGTTTTCATCAAGATTGGGGCGTGGACAAACATGAATGAGGTAATTGCTGAATTTTCTTCGGGTAGATATGAGAGTCTTAGCCTGGAATTCCTTCTGGGATATGGCTTTAGTCCTCTGATGTGGATAATCGGTGTGTGTCCCCAGGATATGACCCTTGTAGGTCAGTTAGCAGGCGAAAAACTTATTGCCAGTGAATTTGTTGGATATGCAAGCCTGGCTTCAATGAAGGATGCCGGCATGTTCTTTCAGGATAAATCAATTATTATGGCTACCTATATGCTTTGTGGTTTTGCAAATTTTGCCTCTGTAGGGATTCAGGTTCACGGTATTGGATCACTGGCTCCTGGCAGACGCAAATGGCTATCTGAGTTTGGTATGCTGGCTTTAGTGGGTGGAACCCTGGCTTCTTTGTTCTCGGCTACTATAGTTGGGATGATTTTGGGATAATTTGGATGTGATATGAAGCAATATTTGAAGCTATTAGAACGCGTTATTGAAACTGGAGTTGAAAGGAGTGACCGAACCGGAACTGGTTCTGTAAGTGTTTTCGGACATCAGATGCGCTTTAATCTCAGAGATGGTTTTCCACTGCTAACTACAAAAAAGCTTCACTTGCGATCCATAACTCACGAATTGCTGTGGTTTTTGAAAGGAGACACTAATACCGCATATTTGCACGATAATAAAGTCTCTATTTGGGATGAATGGGCTGATCCAGATGGTAATCTGGGTCATATTTATGGATATCAATGGAGATCATGGCCCGGGCCTGGTGGAGAATCTATCGATCAGATTAGTAATGTTATCAAATCGATTAAGGATAATCCATACTCCAGAAGACACATTGTGAGTGCGTGGAACGTCGCTGATCTTCCTAATATGAATTTGCCTCCTTGTCATATTTTGTTTCAATTCTATGTGGCAGAAGGGAAGCTTTCCTGCCAGTTGTATCAAAGAAGTGCGGATATTTTTCTTGGAGTTCCCTTTAATATTGCCAGTTATGCTTTATTACTAATGATGGTGGCAAGGGAAACAGGATTGGAGGCATATGAATTTGTTCACACTATTGGTGATGCTCATATATATCTGAATCATCTTGAACAAGTTAAATTGCAGCTCAGCAGAGAACCTAAATCTTTGCCTCAAATAGTTCTGAATCCAGATAAGAATTGTGTTTTGGATTTTGAGTTTGGCGATTTTAATCTTGTTAATTATAACCCTCATCCCCATATCAGGGGAGCAATATCGGTATAGAGATGAAGAAAATTTCAATTATTGTAGCAGTGGCAGCCAACTGGGCTATAGGTAAAGACAACGATTTACTATGGCATATCTCAAATGATTTAAAATGGTTTAAAAAGCACACCTCAGGTAATCCTGTGATTATGGGCAAAAAGACCTGGGACTCTTTACCTCTAAAGCCACTACCTAAGCGCCTTAATATTATTATTTCAGATAATCCGGAAGATTGTTTTGAGGGTTGTCAAACAGTTGGATCTATCGATGAAGCTATTAAAAGTATGGATCCGGATAGAGAAAACTTCATTATTGGAGGTGGATCAGTCTATGCACAGTTTTTGCCGAGAGCTCAAAAACTATATCTGACACAGGTACATGAAGAATTTGATGGCGATATATTTTTCCCGGAAATAAATATGGATGAGTGGGAGGAGATTTTCAGAGAGGATCATCCTGAATCAGATGATAATCTCCTAGCGTACAGTTTCCTAATTCTGAGAAAACTTAATCTTAAGTCTTAGCCTTAATTTCTATTTTCTATTTTCTATTTCCTATTTCCTATTTCCTAAGTCACCCCGCCTGAAGTCGGTTACTCCCCATCTTGCCAATCTGCTCCTCAGCAAATGTTTTGCTTATTGAAAATTTAGAAATTTCTTGCGAAGGGGTGTCAAACATGACATCTACCATTATGGCTTCACAAATAGATCGCAATCCTCGGGCTCCCAGTTTAAACTCAACGGCTTTATCAACAATGAAATCTAAGGCATCAGGGTCAAAACTAAGTTCGATTTTATCCATCTTAAATAACTTAATATACTGACGGATAATTGAATTTTTAGGTTCGGTTAAGATTAGTCTTAAAGTATCATGATCAAGTGGATCCAGATATGAAAGTACTGGTAAACGACCAATTATTTCAGGAATTAGCCCGAAGGATTTTAAATCTTGTGGAGCAATATATTGAAGTAAATTATCCCGGTCTACATGACCTGCCTTTTGTTGAGCTCCATATCCAATTACCATTGTATTTAATCTATTGGCAATTTTCTTGTCAATTCCATCAAAAGCTCCACCACAAATAAAAAGGATATTTGTAGTATTCACGGGAATCATTTTTTGCTCAGGATGTTTTCTTCCTCCCTGAGGAGGAACATTTACGATAGAACCCTCAAGTAGTTTTAGTAATCCTTGCTGAACACCCTCTCCGGATACGTCTCTGGTGATTGAGGGATTATCTCCCTTTCTGGCGATTTTATCAAGTTCGTCGATGAAGACGATTCCTTGTTCAGCTGCTTTTACATCGTAATCAGCAGCCTGAAGTAAACGGGTTAGCAGCGATTCAATATCCTCACCCACATATCCTGCTTCAGTTAAAACTGTTGCATCAACAATGGTAAATGGAACATGAAGCATCTTGGCGATCGTTTTTGCAAGGAGTGTTTTTCCGGTTCCGGTTTCACCTACCAGGATAATATTTGATTTTTCAATTTCAACATCATCTTTATCTGGTTTCTGTCCAAGTCTCTTATAATGGTTATATACAGCTACTGACAGTACTTTCTTTGCATTACCCTGACCAATAACATACTGATCCAGGAATTCTTTGATTTCCTTAGGCTTTTTAATATCCAGTTTGTCGATATTGAAAGCTGAACTGTCTGACTTAGATTCTTCCTCAATGATGGTGTGGGCCTGCTCAATGCAAAAATTGCAAATGTGACCAGAGATGCCTGTAATCAGAAGTTCTACATCGTCTTTCTGACGTCCGCAAAATGAGCATTTATCTGTTTTGGCAGTCACTTTTTTTGTCTTTATTTGATACTACTTTTGCTACGGACCAGAATCTCATCAATCATCCCGTAATCTTTTGCTTCTTTGGCAGTCATCCAATAGTTCCTGTCAGAATCTTTTTCAATTTTCTTGAAGCTATTGCCAGAATGAGAAGCCAGGATTTCAAAAAGCTCTTTTTTGAGTTTTTGTATCTCCCGGATTTGGATCTCCATATCGGATGCTTGTCCTTCAGCTCCACCCATAGGCTGATGTATCATTATTCTGGAATGCCTCAGGGCCATTCTTTTTCCTTTTGTTCCACCGCAAAGCAGTACGGCACCCATGCTGGCAGCCATCCCGGTGCATATAGTTGCAATATCGGGAGAGATATACTGCATTGTGTCATAAATTCCCAATCCGGCATGAACAGAACCACCAGGTGAATTGAAATAAATAATTATGTCTTTACCAGGGTCAGATGATTCCAGGAATAGTAACTGTCCTTGAATAATGTTAGCGACATCATCATTGATAGCAGCTCCAAGGAAGATAATACGATCCATCATCAGCCTGGAAAAGACATCCATCGAGGCAACATTTAATTGTCTCTCTTCAATAATGGTAGGCGATATGTAGCCATTGTAGAGGCTCTGGTACCTTTCAATATTCAGGCTGCTTATTCCCAGGTGTTTGCTTGCATACTTTTTGAATTCATCTTTTGTATTCATAATCGAAGTTCTTTGTGCTTACTTGAAAAGTTCTTTAAACTCATCTATGCTCACAGTCTTTTCATCTAATTTTACAGCTTCCCGTACAAATCTAATGACTTTATCTTCGACAATGCGTTCTTTTATCCTTCTTTGTTCATCCTCATTCGTCAAAATGTTCTGGGAGAATTGAATTAACTGGTCTTCCGGAGCATCGTAAATTCCATATTGCTGAAATTGGGCACGTGCCACATTGACAGCTTCAGACTTAATTTCGTCTTCTTCGACATTAATTTTCTGTTCTTTTG
>JAYEFL010000034.1:0-19618 GCA_034658635.1 Bacteroidota bacterium
TTTTAAGCCTGTAGAAATCATTGCATCTGCTTGTGCCATTATGATTTCTCCATTAATATTTATGCGAAAGCTATTCCAGCTGGCCCATCCCATCAGGGGTGTTTGCTGACGTTCAACAACTTTGTCCTGAGGAGTTTGACAAGCAATGAACAGAAGGCAGGTTAGAATGATAATTATTGTATTTTTCATTATGTGCTTATTTTCATTTTTACCAATTAAATTTTATTCCATAATCATCAGGGTTTAAACCCCACTTCTCCAGCAGCCCTTTTGCAGCGCGGATATCGTATTTTTGGCGTGATATCGTTTCTGTATCTTGCAACAAATTTACAACGCCTTCAACTATTTCAGGTTTTTTGTCATCTATGCAATCAATCACGTTCAAGGCATAGCACCGGGCTAAATCATTTGGATTTTCAATAACTGAAAGAAGTGCACTCGCAGCAACTTCTTTTTCACCCAGATTATACAAAGCTTCAGCAGCAACAGCCACCACATTTGCCGATTCATCATTAGTTGCAACTTTTAATTCTTCAATGGCCGGGGCAGCATTTTCGCCAAGCATAAGCAATCCTGTTGCACCCCAGTAGCGAACAGCACTTTCTTCACTTTTTAAAAAGGATTTTAATTTTTCGAGGTTTTCAGTTTTGCCCAATGTTGCTGTTTCAGCCGCATCTATTATTTGTGCCAAATTAATTTCACCAGAACGCATATAATCATACATAGGTGTATCACCAGTACGATCAATAAGATCAGCTTCAGGAATAAATCCTGCATCTTGAATATTTGTGATCCATTCTTTATTGGCCATCCTCATCCGCATCAACACCTCATTATATTCCGGTTCATTAGCAAGGTTTGTCACTTCCCATGGATCATTTTCAGTATCATACAACTCTTCCACGGGCTTTTTATTCCAGAAAATGCTTTGTGTTTCATTGCATTCGCCATTTAAATAAGCTTGTTCCCATGAACCTATGGAAGGAGCCCTCCATAAATATTCGAGATGTTGCCCATAAATCCGGTAAGGCATATAATTTATGATGTAACGGTATTTATGGTCGCGTACTGAACGGCACATATCGTAACGTTCGTCCATTCTCCCTCTGAACATGTATACATATTCAGGATCGCTGGTTTCTTGATTTCCAAGAAAAGCATTTCCCTGCATATACCCAGGAATTGTGATCCCGGTAATGCTTAATAGAGTTGGCGCGAGATCAACGAAGCTTATCATTCGATTGATTATTACACCCGGATTTTCTTCAGGAAAAAGGTATTTAAATTTTTCTGGAATATGAACAATAAATGGAACTCTGGTTCCTGTATCGTATAGATATCTTTTACTACGGGCAAGCACACCCCCATGATCGGCATAATAGAAAACAATAGTATTTTCTGATAAACCGAGCTCTTCCAGTTCTTTCAGCTTTTCACCAACCCAGGCATCCATATCCTCAACCTTATCGTAATATTGTGCCCAGTCGTGTTTCATTTCTGGTGTGGCCGGATGATATGGGGGAATGGGAACTTCCTTGGGATTATGACGAAGTACTGCATTAGGAATCGACTTATGTATTGAACTTTCATGAGAAATGGTACTATTAAAAACGGCAAAAAATGGCTGTCCTTCTGCCCTGTTTCTATAATGTGCTTTTCTGCTGCTCTCGTCCCAAATTTCATCCTTATCAATACTGTTAGTGTTATAATCCGTTTTTGAATTATTGGTGCAATAATATCCCAATTGGCGTAAATACAGCGGGTAGGGTTTTATTTTTTCGGAAAGAGGATAATAACTACGCATGTGTTGATTCCCACTGGAATTGGCATAAACACCGGTTAATATTGTATTTCGGGCCGGCGCACAAACTGGGGCATTTGCATAGGCGTGAGTATAGAGAAAGCCTCCGGAAGCCAGTTTGTCTAAGTTAGGAGTTGTTGCAAATTCATCGCCATAACATCCTAATAATGGACTATTATCCTCACTGGTCAGCCACAAAATATTCGGGAGTTCTTTGGGTGCTTTTTCTTTGCAGCCTGATAAATTGAATAGAATAATTATTGCAAATAAAGGAAAGACAGTTGATGCTAAATGTTTCATCCGTTTATATTTAATTCTATTTGTCGGATGGAGCTCACATAACAAAAATAATCATCCTCGTGTGTGATATAATAATTTCCTTTTGTCATGCTCGGTTCATATTATTTCAATTAACAATTATCTCATCTGCAAATAACCAAGCTTCCTCGCCGGCCCCGGTATGCCAGTTGGGCAATGATAATTTTGATGCCCGTACTTTCAGGTATCTCCATTTACCATTTAGATCATCCAATAAAAATTCCTGGATTATTGCTCCTTTTTCACTTTGAGGAATTTTATTGATTACCTCGCCCAGCTTATCAAATTGACTGCCATCACTTGAGCCAAAGTACTCCACCTTCGCCGGAAATAATATCCACGATTGTTGATTCTGCAAAAAGCCTGTTGAAATATTGCTAATAGCTATTTCTTCTTCCAGATCAATAATAATATCCAAATCCTTTCCGTTGAATCCCTGCCAGTTGCCATCATTAAACTCCTTGCTTCCTTTAATGCTGTTTACAAGTGCCCATTCTCCGCCGCCGGCATATTTGTTTGCATATAGGTTTTTATAACTTACTTTTTTTCCAGTGGACAGATGAATAATGATGTTGTAATTCACCAGTGCAACCGAGGGTGTATTGTCAAGATATGCTATGGCTTTTATGTTTGTTGATTTATTTACAAGAAAGGGTTTTTTGTAAAGATGTGATTGCAGATTGGGTTCAGTGCCATCGCTTGTGTAGTAAATGTCAAATTCATCAGATGCTAGTAAAGTGATTATAAATGAATCTTTTATGATGTCAAATGAACTTTCAATAGAAACCCTTTCAGTTATTATGGGCCATTCATTGGTACGAAAGGATGAAGCTGGCAAACCTTCATTATTAAACAAGCTGGCTTCATCGGCATTATGAAAAGCATAACGAACGGAAATAGGATTCTTTACTTCTTCTGCCGATACTACTACTGTTTTTCCGTCTATTTCTGCATGAGCGGGATAAAACAACCTGTTGCTACCAGCAATTTCAAAATTCGTCAAATGGTTTTCTTTTGCCATCAGTCCGCCATCGGCATGGTCAAAAAACAATCTGATTTTATTGTTGATTATATCCATGGATTTAAATAAGGGACCACTAAAAACCAAATCTTTTTCTCCATAATCATTAGCCAGGGCCCACAATGCAAGGCGCTTGCCTACATCATGCTTATTTGTGGGGTGAATATCCAAGGGGTTGCCTATATCCAAGGTTACGGCCATGCCTGTATTTGGCAGGCTCAAGGATTTGCGTTGTGCATCTCTCAATAAAGCTCCAACAATGGGTGTATTATATTCATAAGGTGCTAATTGCACAAAATAGAATGGGAATTCTCCCTGTTTCCAGTCATCACGCCAGTTTTTAATCAGGGTGGGGAATAGTTTCTCGTATAAAGAAGATTCAAGTCTGTTAGATTCACCCTGATACCAAATAGCCCCCTTTATGCCATAAGGAAGTAAAGGGGAAATCATAGCATTGTATAAACGATTAGGCGAATGATGGTCAATGGGCAGCTTGCCTTGTTTTGCATTCTTTTCAGCTACCAGCTGTCTTTCATAATACAGTGAATAATCAGGATCTGATTTTAATACCTCTTTACTTACCCATGCCTGAGCGGTGGAGCCACCCCAACTGGTGTGAATAAGTCCGATCGGTACATCTAAAGCCTGATTCAGGTTTTTGCCAAAGTAATAGGCCACCGCACTAAAATCTTTTGCAGTTTCAGGGGTGCACTCATCCCACCAGGCATGGCAATCTTTTTGAGGTTCATCGGATAATTGGCGGGCGACATAAAACAATCGGATATTCGGATTATTGGCTTTTGGAATATCTATATCGCTGTTTACTGATGTGCTGAGAGCCCATTGCATATTTGACTGTCCCGAGCAAACCCAAACTTCGCCAATTAAAACATTGTGCAAAGTATCCTTATTAATGCTTACAAAATAAGGTCCACCGGCTTTTGGGGTTGTGAGTTTGGTATTCCAGTTGCCATCTTTGTCAGCAATGGTTTTTATGGGTTTATGATTCCAGCTTCCCATAATAGTGATACTTTCACCGGGCTCTGCCCATCCCCAAAAGGGTGCCTCAAACTGCTGTTGTAATACCATATTGTCGGCAAACAAAGCAGGAAGCTCAAGTTGGGCAAATAAAGTGCCTGAAAACAATAATAGAGTAAGGCTAAGACTAAAATTTTTCATAATTATTGATTTTGAAGATCCCTTATACACCTGACACTACAAGCTCTGCCCTTTGAGTTTTGAGAACGAAATACCTGGTCTTTGCTTGGGATCATGCCACGTGTATGTGCGATTGATAAGTTGGATTCAGTAGCCGACCACCATTCACCGCTGTTATGCCAGCCACTGAACCCCCCGTAAGTTCCACGAAAACCACCAGGAAGTGCAGAAAAGCCAACGTCATCAGTCCCAAAGCCTGAATACCAGTAATTTGCACTTTTTAGCTTTTTGCCTTCATCAGTACCGCGCCAGCCAGTTAGTTCTGCCTGGCTCTGGCTCATACCGAGGTACATCTCTAATGTTTTCCACTCATCATCGCTTGGCAAGTGCCATCCATCGGGGCAGGCATTATTCGCAGCCTCCCACCGGTATAGTCTGCCAAAAAGATCCCCATTATCAGAATCCTTATCATACCACCACGAATTGGGCATTTCATAGTTCATGTTTTCGGCTAACCAGACTTGACTGCCAATACTCACAATTTTGTAGATTTGTCCATCACGGGAGTCAGTGATGCTTTCACCAAGAATAATCTCAATACTTACTTCATCTGTGTTTCTTTCTCCGCTTAAATCAATGCTTGATACTTTTATAGTATGACTGCCAACGCTTACATCATTTGTAGCCCATTGATAATTGTACGGAAAACTATCGTCAGAGGCGATACCCATGTCATCAATATAAAAACGAACTTCAGCTAAGATGCCATCACTGTCATCCGCTTCAACTGAGATCAAAACAGTTTCTCCTTGTGCAAATACTTGTCCGATTGTTGGGGCAATAATACTGCAGCTTGGAGCTTGATTAATTTTTTCATCTTCTGTGTCACAGGCAGTTGAAAAAAGCAAAGCAAAATATGCAATTGTAAAAGCTAAAATTTTCATTGTCTTCATAATTCAATAGGATTAGTTCAGGTAATAGGTAAAAGTACGATTTATCTGGTTTATGGTCATTGTAATTCGTAGATAGGATATAAACGAGACAATATCTTATATTGATATTTGGGGAGTTATTGCTACTATTGCCTTCTCAATCAGCTAATTCATAAGATTACAATACTATGTTTAAAAGAGCAACTTATGTACAAAGACAGCAGAATTTATCATGGCCGTAGTATAAGTATTTTATTCAAAATCTTCCTGCCGGAGGAAAATAAATTATAAATTACTTTGCCGCTGTAAGCAAGCGAACATATTTTTTGAAGTAAAATTTCTCAGTAAAGTTGTTAAAGCCATACTCTTTTAAAATATTTTTCCAATCTCTTTCAATGTAATCAAATGCGTATTTGCATTCTATTTTCTTGAAAATGAAACGATGATGAAACGGCATTTTGTTCATGTCAAATTCAGCAAAGTCGAGAATATTAAATGTACCTCCTGCGTTTAAATGATTGAAGGCATTTTGAATAACATTTTTTCTGATTTCGTGCGGGAAACCATGTATTACAAAACTGATAAAAATTTTATCGAATTTTTGATCAAGCTCAAACAGTTGATCAATTCTTTTATTGATGAATTCAATGTTTGAAAACTCTTTGGTGTTATTTTTAAACTGCTTTTCCATATCCTCTGAAATATCCAAACCTATTATTAATGAATTATCAGAGGAATACTTATTCATCAGTAGAATATTTCTCCCTGTTCCGCACCCAAAATCAAGAATTCTGTCATTCTCTTTGATATCTAAATCTGAAATTGCTCTTTTAATAAAAGGCTTGTACAAGCCCATCGAAGCAATATTCATTACTTTATCGTAATTTTTTGCAGTGAATTTTGACAATTCAACTCCTGAATCGGGATATAGTTTTTTCATCCGTTTATATTTAATTCTATTTGTCGAATGTAGCTCACATAACAAAAATAATCATCCTCGTGTGTGATAAAATAATTTCCTTTTGTCATGCTCGGTTCATACGGTAAATATTTTAGCCTTTTCTTAATTTATTACATTTTGAAGATATCATAGAATTCATCTTCTATCTCACTTTCAATTATGCTTTCTTTGGTAAGCACTTTGAAATAGTCTTTGACTTTGTTAATGAGTTCATCACCACTTACATTGTAGTACTCAGTATATTTCAAACAGCAAAATTATGATGTTTTATCTTTATTTGCATCTTGCAAAGTAATAAATTTAGATTTTTACGGATCGGTAGCACTCAAATTGCAGGATTTGCCTGAATAGAATATTATTGTAGTAGTAATTCATATTGATGTTAAAGGAGTTATTACTACTATTATGATCTCATTCAGTTAGTTCGTGAAATCTCTACACTCATGATAAAGATAAATCGTTCAATTATTAAAAGCCCGTTTTGCATCCTGGCAATATTGTTGTCAATGCTTTACTTATGCTCTTGTAATGGTGGGGTAGCAGAAAAGCCCAATATCCTGTTCATAATTACTGATGATCAGTCGTGGGAACATGCTGGTTGCTACGGCGATCAGGCTGTTAGAACACCTGCAATTGATAAACTGGCAATGGAGGGCGTCACATTTAACAATGCCTATTGTGCAGCACCTTCGTGTTCGCCATCAAGAGCTGGGATTTTAAGCGGACAAGATATATATCGACTTGAAGAAGGGGGGATTTTAACCGGATTTATCAGGGATAAGTTTGTGCTTTTCCCAAAACTATTGGAAGAAAATGGCTATAGTATAGGTTTCACAGGAAAGGGATACTGGCCACGAACAAAAAATGTTGAAGGAACTATTGAAGAGCCTATCGGTAAGAATTTTGGTAAACATAAATATCAGTCTGTCCCGAAAGGAATATCCCGAAATAATTATCCTGCCAATTTTAATGATTTTCTTAATCAGCTTCCTGAGGAAAAACCTTTTTTCTTTTGGCTTGGGATCAACGAGCCGCATACACCCTACGAAATAGACAGAGGTGTTAATACGGAAATTGATACCTCAATGATAAAGGTACCGGCATTTCTTCCAGATTTGCCTGTTACCAAACTCAATATGGCTGATTATTTAAGTGAGATCGAATGGGCTGATAAAATGGTGGATAGCATTATGATCTTGCTCGAAGAGCATCATTTAATGCATAACACATTGATTGTATTTACATCGGATAACGGAATGCCTTTCCCCCGTGCAAAATCCACACTGTATGATTATGGTGTTCATATGCCCCTTATATGCAAGTGGGACGATAAAATAAAAAAAGGTAGAGTGCTTGATGACCCGGTGAGTTTCATTGATTTTGCCCCTACATTTCTTGAATTAGCCGGAGTAGATATTCCTGATCAGATGACAGGAAATAGTATAAGCAAACTGCTTTTTTCAAATAAATCAGGTGCAATTGATGAAGAACGTGAGTTTGTTGTTTCTGCTTTTGAAAAGCACACTTCATGCCGTGCTGGTCAATTGGGCTTCCCACGGCGTGCACTGCATACAAAAGATTGGACATATATCAGGAACTTTGAACCCGACAGATGGCCATATGGTGATCCTGATGTTTTTATTGAGGATTGGGGTTTTTATGGCGAATGTGATCCTGGCAGATTGAAGCAATATATGATGGAGCATCAAGATGATCCGGAAATGAAACCATATTTTGATTTGTGCTTTACAAAAGTTCTTACAGAAGAACTATATAATAAAAATGACGATCCTGCCATGGTACACAATCTGGTTACTGATCCCGCTTACGAAAGCATATTGAAAGAACTTCGGCAGAAACTTGTAGATTACATGAAAGCAACAAATGATCCCAGGGCACAAGGTAACTCTCCGTGGGATAATTATAATTTGGATAAACCTGACGGACAGATAATAAAAAGCGACAATGCAGAGAAGTAATTCATATATACCCGATCTCCCTGATCAGTTTTTTCAGGATATTAAATTATTAGCGACAGCAGATATTAAGAGTTTGATATCCATGGAGGAGGCTATTACTGCAGTTGAACAGGCTTTTGCAAGTTACTCAGATGGAACGAGTCACGTACCACAACGCTATGTGTCAAGTGTACCAGGCATAAGCATGGATCTGTTTTTTAAACCGGCATATAATGAAATGTTGGGTAGGATTGCGGTAAAAATTCTTACACAGAAAAAGGCAGGGACCAAAAAGGGTATCCCAAGCATCTTGGGTGTTGTTTTATTGATAGATACAGAAACAGGAGCAATCCTTTCAATGATTGATGGCACCTACCTGACTGCCTTGCGAACAGGTGCTGCCAGTGGGATAGCAACAAGACTACTGGCCAAAAAAGATGCTGAAACAGTAGCCATCTTTGGTTGTGGAGCACAGGGAAAAACACAGCTTGAGGCAATCTGTAGTGTCAGTCCTGTTAAACATGCACTGTTATATGATATCAATATTGATTCTGCTATGGAACTCAAAACGAATATGGAGGAAAAAATGAATATCTCCATAGATGTTGAGCAAAACCTTCAAAATTTAAAACAAGCGGATATTATTTGTACTGCAACGAATTCAGATCTTCCTTTATTCAGCAGAGATGATATTTCTGTTGGAGTTCATATTAATGCCATTGGCTCTTATAAGCCAAATATGCAGGAAATAGACCCTCAAATAATTAAATCAAGTATATTATTTGCTGATTCCAAAGAGGCTGTTTTAAAAGAATCAGGAGATCTGATCAAGCCCATCAATGATCGTATTTTTTCAGATGATATTATCAGGTCTGAAATTGGTGATCTTATTAATCATAAAGTTATGGGGCGGCAAAAAGATGATGAAATCAGCATCTTCAAGAGTGTAGGCCTTGGGGTACAGGACTTGTTTGTGGCCAACGCAATATACAATAAGCATGTTGAAGGATAATATTGCTTGTTGTAACATCATTTTGCTCCTCTGTGACAATTGTATTAGATTTTAAACAGACATGTTTTTCTAATCCGCTCTATTATATACGCTACCTAAAGAACGTTGAAGGCTGGCAATATCTGTATAGATCTTTTTCAGGGTGAGGGCTTCAATATGTGATAATTGTCCCAATCTGATTGTATTCCCGGGAGCTTCATTGCGGGATATACTATATGCCTGATTTTTGATCCTTAGATAAGTAAGGAAATCAAAAGGTTCGCTAATCTCTTGTAGCGTAGAGGCACTAATTACACTTATTTTGTGCAATGTCTCGGCTCGTTCAATACTATTGTTCGATTCCAGTTTTTCTCGAATGGCATACAGCCGGATAAAAGATTGGACCATCAGCAGGGCCATTTTGATATCCACTTGAGTGTCTGAATGTGAAGCTGCCTTCAGGTTACCCGGCAGATTGGGCAGGAATTTCATTTTTAGAATCGGTTGGGCCAGGTGGAAGAAGAATACTGATTTACCTTCAGCAAAATGGTTCACATGATTGCGAAGTTTTTCAATTAGACCTGGATCCCCGTAGATACAACGGAAATCTAAGAATATAGCCAGATCCAGGATGTCTTTTGGTTGACTGCCACTGATCCATGAGCTGAAATATGCCTTCCAGGTGTTGAGGTCCTGGTTCCACCTGGGATTTCCTGCCATGATTTCTCCCGGACAGAATTTGTACCCCACCGTATTCAGATCATTGTTTAGTTTTTTTCCTAATTCGAGAAAGAAGGCCTGATCCTTTTTACTCAACTTTCCAGGATCATTATCGATCACAATGGCATTATCCTGATCCGTGACCAGGGTTTGCTCACCCCGGGCCTGGCTTCCCATAACCATAAAGGCGAAGTTTCTGGGAGCCGGTCCCAGATCTTCCAGGGCAATTTTGATCAGGCGTTTGTGAATGGCATCTCCCACTGAACTAATTATCTCTGTGAGGTTCGATGTATTGCTGCCACTTTCGATAAGGGCTTGAATTAGAACAGGTAAGCGTTGGTAGATGCGGGTGATCTGACTCACTTCTTCGGCACTTTCTATCTCGCTGATCATAAAGCCCAGCAGGTTCTGTTGCATTCGGAGTATGTCTTCGTATCCCACTACCATCCCTATTCTTCGATCTTTGCCGGGCAGGGCAATGTGGGATATGCGCTCCCGCTTCATAAAAAGTAAGCCTTCGTAGATCAGGGCTTTTTCAGGCAGTTTAGCAATGGGAGAGGTCATGATCTCAATCACCCTGGTTTCAGGATCAAGGCCGGTAGCCAGAACCCTTTTGTTTAAATCATTGTTGGTGATCAGCCCGATGATTTCATCTTCATGAGAGATAAAAAGGATATTTCTATTTTTCCGGGACAAAATCCTGGCTGCCTCACGTACCGTGGTGCTGGCCGGGGATCTCAGTATATCCTGGGCAAGTGATATCAGGGGCTGGTTCATCATTTGCAGGGAGTTTTGCAATTCCCTGGTGAGCAACTTACCGTCACTCTTGTATTGCATTTGCGAACTAAGTTCCTTAATGATCAGGATATAAGTGGTCTGTTTTGCATGGTTTATCCTGGAAGCAGTAATGACTACTTCTTTGGTGCTTCTGTCTTTACACGTCAGTGTGATTTCATAGGAAACGGATTTTTTCGGATCCTTGAAGGAAGACACCAGGGTGGACCACTTCAGGTCGAAAAGGTTCTCAAAATCCATCTCTCTTACTTCTGCAGGCTTGTATCCTGAAAGTTTGCTGAATTTGAGGTTTGAAAAGGCAAAGCTTTTATCCACCATCATCAAGGTTCCTTCGGTGGAAGCCTGAACCAGGGTTATGTATTTTTCCCGGCTTTGACGAAGCTTCTTTTCGGCGCTGCGCCTCCGCTTTTCAATGCCCAGACTCTGCCTGGTAATAAATGCCAGGATGGTTCCCAGGATAAAGGACATCCATAAAGCCATTCTGAGCAGTCTGAACCTGAGTTGACCTATTTCTATCCTGACATCTTCTAGATAGATACCCGTTCCCACTATCCAATTCCAGGGCTCAAAAGCTTTCACATAGGAAAGTTTGGGAACAATACGGGTGCTGTCGTCTTTCCATTGCCACATATAATCAATGAATCCTTCACCCTCTTCTGTAACCGCAATAACTGATTCCATAAATGGCAATTTCCCATTCGGATCCTTATAATCGTTCAGTTCTGAGCCCACCAGCTCGGGCCGATAGGGATGCATGATCATATTGGGATGCATATCGATGATCCAGAAATAGTCTTTGAGTTCATGGCCATAACGCATTTTCCGAATTCTTTCCAGCGCCATAGTCTGTGCAGAATCCAGGCTTATCTGGAAAGTCTCAGCTTCCTGATGGTATTCTTCTATAAGACTGCACACCGATTGGGTTAATTCAGAGATCATTTCCTTCTTTCCGTCGAGAATAGTCTTTTCAAAACGGGGTAGAATAACTATGAATATGGAAAGAATGAAAAGCCCTACCGTCAAAATGGAAAGAACGACAATGGAGATAAAGTAGCGGCTTTGATAGGTCTGAGGCATTGTTTGAAAGTCTTATTTGAACACTTGCAGCTTGCGGCTGATGGTATCAAAGATACAAAAACTGCGGTGATGTTGGTTCCGGGTTGCCGGGGGAATTCCAATCAGGGCAGGGAAGGTGGTGATTTTGATGCCCCGATTGTGATAATGTTTGAAGCCCCGGGGATGAACCTTATAGAATCCTCGGGGGTGGGCATGTCCTGTGAAGCTGAGGCTGCAATTATGCTCCTGCATAAAAGCAAAATGTGCCTGGAATTCTTCCTCTCTTGAGTGGAGACCGACCACAAAGCCTGTAAGATTGGGATAGACATAGTGACTGAAGAGAATGTTCCCCGTAGGAGTTGTGAGGATTTCATAGAATGGCAAGGTAGCCAGAAAGCTGATATCCTCTTCACTGTATCCGGGATCCAGATCCAGTTCGTGCTGCCAGGTATCCTGGCCCTTTAAAATATCAGGAAGTTCCGGATCTATACCCGCAGCATGTAAATCATGGTTTCCCACAATGATTATGTCGCATTTCTCCCTGAGCAGTGCCAGACAGGCCGGTGCATTTCTCGATTCCCCATACTTGTAATAGGGCAGACTGTAACCTGAAATATCTCCCAGACAAATGAGCTTATCGAAGCCCCTGGCCTCAGCTTTAGCCACAATTCTAAGCAGGTTCTCATAGTCCTCATGTATGTCTGATAGGATAGCTAAATGCACAATATCTTTTCTTGAACTTAGTTATTATTCTTATACTTTATTAGCTGCTGGCTATTTCTATTAATTCATAATTTGTACTTCTTCCTCCGCTTGCTTCTTTTTGCAAAATATCTTTTTCAATCAAATCTTGAATATCTCTTAGTGCTGTATCTTGTGAACATTTACATATTTTCCCCCATTTAGATGTTGTTAATTTCCCTGTAAATCCATCTAGAAGTCTATTCAACATTTTTTGTTGGCGTTCATTTATAATTGTTTTAGAGTGAGTCTTCCAGAAATCAGCTTTTTGTAGAATCTTAGATAATGTGTCTGTTGTAGAATCGAAAGCATTATCCAAGCACTCTAAAAACCATAAAATCCATTCTGTTATTTCAGAACTTTCTTTTTGTGTTTTCTCTAACTTCTCATAGTATTGTTTTCTCTCCAATCTTATTTGAGAAGACATACTGTAAAACCTTTTAACACTATCATCTGAGCGAGCAAGAAGCATTTCTGTAATAGCTCTTGTTATTCTTCCGTTCCCATCTTCAAACGGATGAATTGTGACAAACCATAAATGGGAAATTGCAGCTTTCAAAACAGGGTCAACTGTTGTGCCTTTTTCAACCCAATTGATAAATTTTCGCATTTCATCTTCAATTCTATCCGAATCAGGAGCTTGATAATGTACTTTTTCTTTCCCCATAGGACCAGATACCACTTGCATTGGTCCAGTTGTATCTTTCCGCCAATTAGCTACAGTAATTTTATACATATTACTCCACCCAGTTGGAAAAAGAGCAGAATGCCAGCCAAAAAGTCTTTCTTTGGTTAATGGTAATTGATAACGCTGTGTTGCATCAAGCATCATCTCAACAATACCGTCAATATAACGTTCAGATTCAATTGCTCCAGCAAGTTCTATCCCAAGTCTTCTTGCTATTGATGAGCGAACTTGTTCTAAATCAAGAATCTCTCCTTCTATTTCTGATGATTTTACAATTTCAATCGTCAAAGTGTTTAAAACAGCCTCATCTTGTAAGTCAAACCCTAAAGATTCCATTTTTCCCAATAAACGACCTTGCAAATTTCTTGTTTCAGCTAATTTTAAAGACACTTTTTTTTCGTCCCAAACAAAATCTGTCCAATTATCATTTTCGTGTATGTATAATTTCATTCTCCGCATAATTTACTGCGAATATAATACTTTTTCTACGCAGATTTATTATTCTCCGCAAATAGTCTGGTGAATAAAGTGGTTTTTCTCCGCAACGACTGTTTTTTTGCTTGGCGGTAACGGTCAGTGCAAACACCGTAGCAAGCCAAACGTGCGATCATGTGCCCTCCAGGTCAACATGATCGAGCGGGCGACGGCAATGGAGAGAGCCTCATCCTGTCAGTCCTTACTGGCAGGACGGGCTACTCGATTAGCAATCGATTTTCAATTGTCTTCATATACAATTCTTCTAATGGCCTTAGCTATTTTAAAATGATTTGGGTTCTGATTATTATCCAATAGTAGTACAGAACAGTTGTCTTCTTTTACTATGTTTATTAAAGAACGAAATCCCGGAATTTCTCCTTCGTGTCCATATAATGTATATTTACTGTTTTTTAATTGAATGCTAACGTAACGTATTGGGTTACTACAAGCTTTCCGAGTTGTTCTTGAGTTAAGTGTCGTTTTTCCAGATTCATATGTTTTTTGTAGCCAGTTAATTATGGTTTTTGCAGCATTAAGGTTTCAATAATGTCAGCTAGTCTAGCGGCAGAATTCCAGTAAGGGTCTTTCAAAGAATAAGTTATTCTTCTTAAAGGTATTTCTGAGTCTGTTCTCCACTCGCACAAACCATTATCCCATATATGAAAATACCCTGTTGTTTTAGTAAGGATATATTCATTTTCAAAACCCCTTACCGCTACATATACCCCTATCTGATCAGCACTGTGATGATCCGGATATAATCTATCCCAAGAAACTAATGTATAAAATTCTTTATAAGCAAAGGCGACAGGATTTACATTCATATCTTCTTCTAAAAGGGCTGCTCCCGTTTTTACATCCCAGAAATATTGCTCTCCGGAAACAAAAGTCAGCATTGTAGGCCAGTGTTCATTTACATATTTCACGGCTTTCCCGTCGGGTTCAAAGTTTCCATTTTCCTGAAACGATAAATCCCTTGGATATTCTCCTCCCGTACCTACAAGTTCGGTTACTTTTGCATTGACCAAATCCCTGCCATTTAGATCACTGATTGAGTCTCCTGGAGTCTTTAAAAGATCTTTTAAATTTGTAAAATAACCTACGTTTACGATTATCACACTTTTATCGGGCGATCCTGCAAGTATTTGTCTGTAAAGCACTTTGGAGTCACATGCATTTGCCCTGGATCCAATATTCTCAGGAAACTTTCCGGCAACTTTACTCACATAACCACTATCACGATTGACCCCGTTTCCTTTTTTGACCCCTATGGGAATATCAGGTCTTCCATAATAAGTGTTGACTGCATCAGCACATGCTGCTGAACTCGGGCACGTGGATGAAACCATTACGGCGAGAATTTCAACTTCGCCATTGGTCATCATTGCATGGAGCATTGCTAGGGCGCCAACATCATCCACATCAGAATCCATATCCGTATCAAATATGATTTTAATCGGATTTGTATTTTTTGGACGAATAAGTGCTGGCATTATTGGTGTCTCAATAGCAGTAGTGGATAGTAAATTTTCATCTATTGTCCTTTTGCCAAAATCAAAATCTCCTATTGCTATGGCACCTTCTCCCCCAAATTTTTCCTTTTCAACTAAAATATGATTACTGAAAGTTACCAGGATGGCTATTACAATTAGAGAAATATAATTATTCATAATACATATTTTTGATTCGTGACATTTACGTTATTGAATTAGGGTGATTTTTATAATTGGCTACAACCTCATAGTAGTTCATATTTTGCACTTTCTGCCCTATGTTTTTTATTTCAATGCTTTATCCATTACTTTATCAAATCTGCTATCCATACACACACTAATATCTGATGTAATAAACTTTCCATTATAAAATAAACTAAATATCGTTGCAGGACTTGGTGCAGATTGAGCTTGTTCCATAGTTTCAAGTTTAATTATTTTCAATGGTATTTTTCTTTTTTTAGCCGTTTCTAATAATGAGTTCTTCGCGTGAAATTCAGCAAACGGACAGCGATTAGAATAATAAACCACAATTCCATTTTTTCCTGGACATTTACCACTTTTAACTGTTTCAATAAAAATTGGATTCTCAGCATTCTTATTTATTTTTTTTACCAACAGACTAAATCCACTGGAAATTTTTTCAACTTCTTCAAATCCTTGTTTTAAAAACCATTTAGTATCACTCATAAAATGAAACTTCTTAGTTCCTACTACGGTTACTAAACCATATTTTTCTTGTTTCGCTGCATCTTCTAACGCGGTTCTAAGTAGTTCTTTTCCGTATCCTTTCTTTTTATATTTTCCAGATACCCAAAAACAATTAATATTCAAGTAATTTGGTGCAGTAATTGGTATCCAAGCATTTTCAGCAGGACCATATTCAATAAAGACTTTTGCTCTTTCGTCTATTCTTCTAAAAACATATCCATTATTAAATTCCTTTGTTAACCACCCTTTTTTTGCTTGATAACTTTCAGAACATTTTTTGTCAGAAATTGCACAACAGATGTGTTCATCCGATATATTTTCTGTATTCCAGCCTTGTCAAGCATTTTTCATTGTTCAATAATTTTCCAACAACCAGTTTTATCACTTCCGATACGTTCAATCATTCCCTTCTCTTTAAGTTCTTTTATTTTCCGTTTTGCAGTGCTTAAACTTATATTCAATTGTTCACTAATTTTGATAGATGTTATTTCGTTGTTTTGCTTTATCAAATAAAATACAGTGTCATTTACAGTGTCATTTTTTGTTTTTACAGTGTCATTTACAGAGTAATTAACATGCATTTCTCGATTTTTTAGCAAATGATTTTCCATATGAAGTAAGTTTAACAGAAAATGGATAAGATATTTCTCGGTTTTGTGAATACCTTTTAACAAATCTTCATAATTAGCTCGCACAAGCGCATTTCGGAAATACCACGAATGGTCTGCAAACAAATCATTATTTACCTTGTTAAAACCAAGTTTACGGAGATGCTTAATTAAAAAAATTGCTGTTGTCCTTGTGTTTCCTTCTCCAAAAATATGAATTTGCCACAAGTAAGAAGTAAAATGTGCTATATGCTCTATAATTTCTTGTTGGCTTAAACCGCTGTAACTAAATACTTTTTCTTGCTGAAAATCATACTCCAACGTGGCTTTTAAGCTTTCGGCACTGGCATATAGAACTGTTTCGCTATTTAAAACCCATTCTTGTTTTGTGATGTTGTAATCGCGAATTTTTCCTGCGTGATTATAAATGCCCTTAAATAACCTGCGATGAATAGTAAGGTATTCTACTGGCGAAAAGGTAAATGTTTTTTCACTCAAAATTTCCGTAATACGTGCAGAAACTTTGTCGGCTTCTTCGGTACGGTTTTCTGCATTTTCTACGGGGTGTTGTTTGTAATAACTATCTATTCTCTGCTTTACTTCTTCAATTGTAATATCGCCTTCGATGTTTTGCCTGGCAGTTTCTATGAGATAGTCTGACGGTTTTAAATCATCAACTTTTTGCAAACCAATAGCCGTTTTCCATACTTTTGCTTTTTCTGCTCTGTTTGGCTCACCCTGTCGTAAGTATTCTTGAAAATAATTCATTATTTGAACCGTATTTTTTAATTGAGCTATTTCGTTTTCCTGTTTTTCTTAATGCTTTACTTTTCAATTTTGTTTCTATCGCTTCGGTCTTGCTCACTTGGCGGTAACCTCATAGTGCTTTATCCGACATCTTCTCTCAAAGATAGTGAATCAACTGAAGATCAATTGAGTTTGGCTGAAGTTATTTGTGATGGTATACGAGACCCGTATGCTGGTGTGGTGTGAGAGCCTCATCCTGTCAGTCCTTACTGGCAGGACGGGCTACTCGATTAACGCCTGGCATTTTTTTGTCTCATTTATTTTAGTAATTTATTCCGAAAGCCCAAAGTGGTATTACATTACGGTAACCAAATTCAATCTCATCTTTTACCACAAATGATTTACTGTCTTTTCCAATTTGTTTTTGTTGCTTGTTCTTTCCACCAATTTCAAACGTATAATTATCAATGACAAAATCGGCATTCTTTGATGATATTACATCATTTTTCACACGCATTTGATTGAAAAAGAAAGTTTCTCGTATATTTCCTACATTTGATTTATCTCCAACCAAGTTAAAAATAATATTAGTATTATCTAAATACACTTTATCAACTTTTCCTAATCCACGAATGCCGCTTGTTTCGTTGCGTAATTGTCCGATAAGTCCCGCCTTTTCCATATATAAAAAATAGTCATCTAAGGAATTTCTGCTAACATTAATTATTTCTGCTATTTTCGAAAAATTCGGTTTAAACGGCACGCTTTCCGCAATAATGGAAAGCAATCGTTTCAGTTTACGACTTGTTCCGACATTTAAATTTGCATATTGCGGAATATCTGTTTCTAATGTTTGAACGATGATTTGTCCTAAACGTATATTTATTTCATTTTCGAGCCCGAAAGGATAGTGTCCACGATGCAAATAATCATTAAATAAGGGAAGTGGATGTTTTATGTTTTTTAGTTGTACTTCGTTATTGATTATTTGTTTTAACGAATAGACATCTATTTCATAATGATGAAAAAAATTCAAATATTCCCGAAATGATAGTCCTTGTAATTTATAGATTATGGCACGACGACTTAAATCGGCAGAACCTTTAAGTATATCAAGGATTGAAGAACCGGTAAATACAACTTTTAAGCCGGGGAATGAATCGTAAATATTTTTTAACTCACGAGACCAATCTGTGTACTTATGTATTTCATCAATAAACAAATATTCTCCAGCATTTTTATAGAAGTCATCGGCTAAGTCAACAAGTCTGTTTTCACTAAAATAGATATCATCAGCCGATACATATAAGGCTTTTTTACTGTCTAGGTTTTCCTTGATATATTGAAGCATCATCGTTGTTTTACCGACACCACGAGCACCAATAATCCCAATCATACGACTATCCCACGAGACTTTTTCATACAAATAACGTTTAAAGTCTGTTGTCGTATTTTGCAAAAGCGTTTCATATTTCTGATATAGTGTTCTCATTGCATTAATAAATTATTATTTGCAAAGATATGAAAACGCACAACAGAATCAACAATTATACCAATAAATGCACTATTTAATGTGCAACGCACTGTTTTTGCTTAGCGTTTGTTACCGCCTGTGCGTTTCTCCTTTTCAATAATATCTCTAAGGTCAATTGAGTTTTGAGGCAAATTATTTTTAGAAATCTCCCATATCATTTCATAATCTATCCCAAAATATTCGTGAGCGATTAAATTTCTTAATCCGTACATTTTTTTCCAAGGAATTTCCGGGTAATTGTTTTTTATTTCGACAGGAATATTCTTTGATGCTTCACCAATAATCTCAAAATTCCGAATAATTGCATCAACAATCAAATAATTCATTTTGAATTCTCGAAATTCCATTTCTCCGATATATTCCTCAATTCTTAACATTGAAGTCAACATATCTTCGAGATATAAATTGTAGTCTCTGTTTATTGGTGTCATATGTATTTTACACTATTTAAAATAGTTTGTCTCAGTTGTTCCTTTAATGCTTTTTCTGAAACCAAATCAACTTTTAGTTGTAATTCATTTTCTAATAATTCTTGAAGGTCAAAGAACTCCCAGCCAAGTGGTTTTCTGAAATAAACTAAAATATCAATATCCGAGTCCTTTTTTTGCTCATTACGTGAATATGAACCGAAATATCCAATTTTCTCAACGTAATATTTTTTATCAAGTATTGGTTTTAATTCTTTCAGTTTATTCTCTATTTCAATTTGAGTATTCATATTTCAAAATTACAACATTATTATAAATTACAATCTGGCTTGTTTTTTCGCATTGGCGGTAAGCTCATAGTGTTTTATCCGACATATACACCCAAAGATAGTGAATCAACTGAAGATCAATTGAGTTTGGCTGAAATTATTTGTGATGGTATTGTTTATGTCTGATAAAACTGAGTTGGACTGTGCCGCC
>JAYEFL010000035.1:0-5313 GCA_034658635.1 Bacteroidota bacterium
CACTCAGAGACCGAAAATTCAATCCCCGAATCCCCAATCCCCGAATCCCCACGCTTCGACTCCGCTCAGCGACCGGAACTTCGAATCCCCGAATCCCCAAACCCCGAATCCCCTATCTACCACAATGCTTTCCGCGGTCCCTTTTCCAATGGAGTCTCGCCGGCCAAAAACATCCCCACCGAATGGGATATTGCAACTGGAAAGAACCTTATTTGGAAGGTTCCGGTACCCCGACATGGATATAATTCTCCAATTATTTGGGCAGATAAACTATTCCTGGCCGGTGGCGATGCGAAGATGAGAGAAGTGTTCTGCTATAACAGAAATACAGGTGAGTTGCTCTGGCAGAAAGAAGTAAATGATATTGAAGGATCTCCAGACAAAGTACCCAAAACAACGGCTGATACCGGATTGTCAGCCCCAACTCTTACAACTGACGGCAAAGCTGTTTTCGCCTTGTTTGGAACCGGAGATCTGATCGCTATGGATTTTGAAGGGAATACAATATGGGCCAGGAATATGGGCGTGCCTGATAATCATTACGGACATAGCTCATCTCTGCTCTGCCACGATAATAAACTGATTATTCTGTATGATACAAATCGAGGAGGAAAGATTTGGGCTCTGAATTGTACTAATGGTGAAACGGTTTGGGAGCAAGTAAGAATGAATAAGATCTCATGGTCATCGCCTATCCTTGCAAAAATTGATGGGAAGTTTCAGATCATCACAACTACAGATCCTTTTATCTCAGCACATAGCCTTGATACGGGTGAAGAACTATGGTCTGTTGAATGCCTGATGGGAGAAGTGGGAGCATCTGCTTCATACGGACAAGGGTTGGTTTTTGGATCAAATGAATATGCCAGATTGGTGGCTATCAGGCCGGGTACTATTCCTGAAATCGTTTGGGAAGATGACGAATATCTGCCCGAAGTTGCTAGCCCGGTAGAATCAGATGGCCTGTTATTTATTGGAACCAGTTATGGTGTATTTGTTTGTTATGATGCAAGAACAGGAGAAAAGTATTGGGAACATGAAGGAGATGAAGGATATTATGCATCACCCATCGTGGCTGATGGGAAAGTATATGCGGTTGATATGGGGGGAATAATGCACATTTTTGAGGTTAATAAGGAACTGAAAGTTTTGGGCGAACCAAAGCTTGGTGAAAAAGTGGTTGCAAGTCCTGCTTTTGCCGACGGAATGATTTATCTGAGGGGAAGTAATAGTCTGTATTGTATTGGAAATAAGTAAGTTTGAATGGAGTTGGACCTGAGAGACATGGATCAGATTATTGCAGACCTTGGTAAAGGAACTGAACAGGTTATTCCTATTCTTCAGGCCATACAGCTTAAGTATAATTACCTCCCTGAGGAAGCTTTGCGATATATCTGCGATCATACCGATATCACCGCTCAGCAAATTACCGGTGTAGGAAGTTTTTATTCTCAATTCAGGATGGAGCCGGCAGGTGAGCACATTATTAAAGTTTGTGTCGGCACTGCTTGCCATGTTAAAGGAGCCGGACTGATTCATGATGCCATTACCCGGGAGTTAAATCTTGAAGGCGGCAGGCTAACTGACGATCGTGGGATGTATACACTCGAGAAAGTCAGCTGCCTGGGATGTTGCACAATTGCTCCGGTAGTACAAATTGATCAGGTGACTTACGGGCATGTTGCACCAGACCAGGTAGGAAAAGTCATTAAGGATTTTGAGGAGAGTAAAAAGTCAGATAAAAAGGGCTTATTCAGAAAAGCGGATGGAACTGAAATTGCCGGAGAAATTCGGATCGGACTGGGTTCTTGCTGTGTGGCTAGTGGAAGTGATGAAATCAGGGATGCTGTTCAGGATGTTGTGGATAAAAAACACCTGCCTGTAAAACTCAAGCATGTTGGTTGTGTTGGCATGTGCCACCAGGTTCCGCTGGTTGAGGTGATTCCTGTAAACGGTGAGGTTTCTTTATATGCCAAAGTTAAACCCGAGGATGTTGCAAAAATCGTTAATCGTCATTTTGCTCCTCCCGGATTATTTAACCGATGGGGAGATAAGCTATTAAATCTGGCCGGATGGATACAGGATGATAGTAATTGGGATGGAGTTGGCAGATATTCAATAGATTATCGTGATAAACCGGTTTCGGCATTTCTTGGAAAACAGATTCCTATTGCCACTGAACACAGAGGGGTGATTAATCCCTTGGATATAGCAGAATACAAAAGCAAAGGCGGTTTTCTGGCTTTGAAAAAGGTTTTGTCAGAAATGACGCCGGAAAAGGTGATTCAGGAAGTCAAAGATTCCGGAACACGTGGACGTGGAGGTGCTGGTTTCAATACAGGAACCAAATGGGAGCTGGCTGCCCGGGCTGTTGGTGAAACAAAGTACTTGATCTGTAATGGGGATGAAGGAGATCCGGGAGCTTTTATGGATCGTATGCTCATGGAGTCTTATCCTTACAGAATGCTTGAGGGAATTCTGATTGCTGCGTATGCCACAGGGATTCAGCATGGCTATATCTATTTGAGAGCTGAATATCCACTGGCAGTATCAAGAATAAAGAAAGCAGTTGAGATACTTAAGGAAGAAGGACTGATTGGAGATAATATCCTGGATTCAGAATTCAATTTTGATCTTCGTATCTATGAAGGCGCCGGGGCTTTTGTTTGTGGTGAAGAAACCGCCCTGATGGCCTCGATTGAAGGAAAAAGGGGGTTCCCAAAAGCACGTCCTCCTTATCCGGTAGAAAAAGGATTATTTGGTAATCCTACACTGGTGAATAATGTCGAAACTTTCTCAGTAATCCCTTTCATTATCCGTAGTGGGGCTGAAAGATTTAATACTATTGGCACAGATACAAGTAAAGGAACAAAGGTTTTTGCACTGGCCGGTAAAGTGGCACGTGGAGGACTGATAGAAGTGCCGATGGGGATCAGTATACGTGAAATTGTAGAGGAAATTGGTGGCGGTGTTCCTGATGGAAAAGCATTTAAGGCTGTTCAGATCGGCGGACCATCAGGAGGCTGTATCCCGGCTGAGTTGGCTGATTCCACAATAGATTTTGAGTCATTGAAAAAGATAGGAGCCATGATGGGGTCAGGGGGTATGGTTGTTTTGGATGAAGATGATTGCATGGTGGATATTGCTCACTATTTTCTGTCATTTACTCAAAACGAATCCTGCGGAAAATGCACCTTCTGTCGGGTGGGAACTAAACGAATGCTGGATATAATGAATCGTCTGACCAGCGGAAAAGCAAAAAAAGGAGATCTTGAGGAACTGGAGAATCTGGCTGACTGGACAAAAAAGGGAAGCTTGTGTGGGTTGGGGAAATCAGCTCCTAATCCAATCTTGTCAACCCTGCGTTATTTCAGAGACGAATATGAGGCCCATTTAAATGGAAGTTGTCCGACCGGGAAATGTGCAGATCTTATAGAGTATCACATTACTGACGATTGTATCGGATGTACCTTGTGCGCTCAGAAATGTCCGGTGGATGCCATTCCATTTGATCCGCATAACAAGCATATTATTAATGCCGATCTATGTATCAAATGTGATACCTGTCGGATTGTTTGTCCGGAGGAGGCGATAATAAAAAGATGAAAGATAAATTGATTTCAATAGTAATTGACCATCAGAAAATTCAGGTTGAAAATGGAGAAACAGTTCTTCAGGCAGCCAGAAAACTAGGAAAAGAGATTCCAACGATGTGCCATTACGAAGGACTGGAAAGCCACACCAGTTGTATGATGTGTATGGTGAAGGATAGTAAAACCGGATCACTATTTGCTTCCTGTAGTAAACCTGCAGAAGAAGGGATGGACATTATTACAAAGGATGATGAGATCATAGAGGCTCGCAAAACAGCTCTGGAACTACTCCTTAGTGATCATGTAGGAGACTGTGCAGCACCCTGTCAGCTAAGTTGTCCGGCCCACATGGATATCCCAAAAATGAACCGTTTGCTGGAGCAAGGAAAATTCGATGAGGCCTATAAAGTAGTAATGCAAGACATCCCATTGCCATCAGTACTAGGACGTATTTGCCCGGCCCCCTGCGAAAAAGCCTGCAAAAGAAAAGAAATAGACAGCCCGGTCTCGATCTGCATATTGAAGAGATATGCTGGAGATTTTGGGCGGATCGAAGGTCGAATGTCGAATGTCGAATGTCGAATGTCGAATGTCGAAGGTCAAATGTCGAAGGTCCTCGCTCAGCCACCGGACCCTGAGCGGAGTCGAAGGGTCGCCATAATTGGTTCCGGCCCGGCAGGCCTGACGGCAGCTTATTACTTGCGAAAGAGAGGTTATCAAGTAAAAATCTTTGAGAAGGAAGCCCGGCTTGGGGGTGAGCTAAGGCACCCTGATTTGGATGAGAAGCTGCCAACAGAAGTGATTGATAGAGAAATCAATATTATCTTGAATACAGGAATTCAGGTTCAGCTTGGAGTCATTGCTGACCATGCTTTTATAAAAAGGCTGAAAGAAGAATTTGCAGCTGTCGTAGTAGCTACTTCAGTTCCTAAATTCGAGGTTTTAAGTTCGAAGTTTAAGAATCAAGACATAAGAGTCTTTCCGATTCAGAGTGCAAAACTCGCAATCCAGGCCATAGCTCGAGGTAAAAACACAGCATTTGAAGTCGATCAGTTTTTGAAAGGAGACGATATTACAGGCGAACCCAAACGATTCAACTCACGATTTGGGAAACTTCTGGAGCCTGAATTTGCGGAATATCTGAAAGAATCTAACGATTTAGATCGTCTGGAACCAAAGATTCTTAAAGATGGCTTCACTCAGGAGGAGGTAAAAGCCGAAGCTACACGCTGTCTGCATTGCGATTGCCGAAAACAAGACAACTGCAAACTAAGAGATTATTCAGATGAATATGCTGCCAGTCAAAGAAGATATTTCGATCAAAACAACAGGCAGCTAGTGACCAAAAGTATCCAGCAGGATGTAGTAATTTATGAACCCGCCAAATGCATTAAATGCGGGATATGTGTGAGAATAACAAATAAATACAAAGAAAAATATGGATTTACCTTCATAGGAAGAGGTTTCAACGTACAAATACAAATCCCGTTCGGAGAATCCCTCGCCGCGGGCCTGACAGAAACCGCCAAAGAGGTAGCAAAATCCTGCCCAACCGGCGCAATATCACCCCCGTAGGGGCCGATTCGCGAATCGGCCCCCAATGAAGGTCGAAACAAAACAACGAATCGGCCCCCAATGAAGGTCGAAACAAAACAACGAATCGGCCCCCAATGAAGGTCGAAACAAAACAGCGAATCGGCCCCCAATGAAGGTCGAAACA
>JAYEFL010000036.1:0-19343 GCA_034658635.1 Bacteroidota bacterium
GCTGGATTCTATTATATGATGCCTAAAACTCAGATCTTGCCAATAGGATTGTTTGAAGGTAGTGTTATCAATTATGGTGATTATGAGCAGACTAATGTGCATCTTCCAAATTCTCATCTAGCATCTCAACCTGCCAGTGATTCATTTTCAGGTCATTGTCCCATCCCTCCCGCAGGGAAATATCATCAAGCATCCAGAAATATAACATGGATGCATCCCATGTAATCTTAATAATAACGGCTGGCTGCCCTGCAGCTACAGCAGAAAGGTTAGCAGTATAATAAGCCACTCCATCATTGGGCAGGTTCTGCACATTGGTTCCTGAACCAGTTCCCATTTTGAGATTAAATTCGGCCCAATGAGCCCCATCATCATTGGATACTTCAATCACCATTCTCGGACTATTAAAATACTTGAACATCTGCTCAAGACTGATAATGACAGAAGGGTGAGTACTACAATCCATAACCGGCAGGGTAATTGTGCTATTCACAAAAAGCATCTCGAGATAGGATACATATGCATTATGACTATCCAGATCAATCGCCAGAAATCCATTATCACGGGTTGTAGAATTCAAAATATATCCTCCATCCCTGCGAGCTAATGGTCCCTGCATACTGTCTTTGGTCCACACCCATGTAAATCCAGTATCATCCCACGAATTATCTTCAATAATCCAACCTTCAGGAAGTGTCCAACCCCTGGGCGCACTTGCATCCTCCCAATCAAAATCTTCTTGCCAGAATACTTGTCCGTCACCTTTCAAACTCTTTAATTGTGCAAATGATGTCGTAAAAATAATTAATGACAATGCAAAGAACGCTAGTCGTTTCATAAGTTTTAGTTTTTATTAGTTTAAAGATATAGATAATTACGGCAAAATCAAGCATTTGGGATAATAACAGGAAGTCGGTTTTGTGGCTTTAATTAGTATCTTTATTTACTTTTCAGTACTAATTATCGATGTAACCTTAGCCTCTGTGAAATATATCAAATCTATTCTAATCGTTGCCTTGTTTATGGCTGGAATTTCTGGCAGCCAGGGCCAGGTCAAGGGGCAGGAAAAACAGTTTTTCGGGTCTCAGACAATCGAAATTACATATAAACAAGTAGATACAAGTTCACTCAACCTTACTTTGTTCTACCCTGTAGATTCAAATGAAGCAAAATCATACCCGGCAATAATATTTTTCTTTGGGGGTGGGTGGAGGAGTGGAAGCATTAGCCATTTTGAGCATCATGCCAGGTATTTTGCCTCACGGGGCATGGTTACGGTACTGGCTGATTACCGAACTGCTAAGAAGTATGGGACAACTCCTTTTGATGCAGTAGCAGACGCTAAGTCTGCCATACGCTTCATCCGTGCAAATGCAGCAGAACTAAAAATCAATCCCGATCAAATAATTGCATCAGGTGGATCAGCCGGAGGACACCTGGCAGCTGCCACTGCCATTCTTGATGGGCTGAATGACCCAAATGATCGGCTCGCAGTCAGTTGTGTCCCGAACGCCCTTGTGCTATATAATCCTGTTATCGACAACGGACCAGAAGGGTATGGATATGATAGAGTTGGTGATCGCTATCTGGAAATATCTCCATATCATGCAATAAAAAGAGGAACTCCTCCGACTATCCTTTTTCTTGGAACAAAGGACGAACTCATTCCAGTTGAAACAGGCCAAGCATTCAAAACCAAACTCGAGAGATTTGGAACACCTTGTGATCTCCATCTGTATGCCGGACAAGGCCATGGTTTTTTTAATCTCCGGAATCTTCCGTATTATCTGGAAACTGTATATCAGACTGATCTGTTTCTTTCCTCGCTGGGATATCTCGAAGGAGTGCCTGATATAAAGATCGATCCGGCACAGTATCACAAGCATCGGCAAACCCTTGACAACTGCAGATTCACATTTGAACAAACAAAAACGGGACGAGTAGCCTTTTTAGGTGGTTCAATTACATACAATCCCGGGTGGAGAACAAAAACTGTTGAATACCTGAAGAATCGATTCCCCGATACTGAATTTGAGTTTATCCATGCCGGAATCCCTTCTATGGGAAGTGTTTCGGGTGCTTTCAGGATCAGTGATGATGTGCTCAGCAAAGGCAAGATCGATCTTTTGTTTGTAGAAGCTGCTGTTAATGATGCAGGTATCTGGAAAGATAGTAATATGCAAATCAGGGGGATGGAAGGGATTATCCGTCAGGCAAAATTGGCAAATCCCCAAATAAATATTATTCAGATGCATTTTGTTGACCCGGGAAAAATGGAATCATACAGAAAAGCAGAAACTCCGGTAGTTATCCAGAATCATGAACAGGTGGCCAGGCACTACAATGTTTCAAGTATTAATCTGGCTCTTGAGGTAACCGATCGAATTGATGCCGGAGAATTCAGCTGGAAAAATGATTTCAAAAACCTGCACCCCTCCCCCTTCGGTCAAATCATTTATTTCAATTCAATCAGAAAGTTCCTTGAAGATGAATGGTCAACAAGCTCAACTTCAACCAGTCTGAATGTCAAATCATTACCACAAGCTATTGACGAAAATAGTTTCTTCCATGGCACTCAAATGCCAATAGAAAATATTAGTGCGTCCGGATGGGAGTATATACAAGATTGGAGTCCGAATGATAAGGCAGGAACGAGACAGGGATTTGTACATGAACCTGTTCTGGCCTCCTCTATCCCTGGAAGCACTCTGGAGTATAAATTCAAAGGGAATGCAGTAGGTATATTGGTTCCAGCCGGACCCGATGCCGGGATCATTGAGTTCCGCATTGACAAAGAAGAATTTCAGCCGTTCGATCTATTCACCCGTTACAGCAAAAATCTTCATCTGCCAAGGTATTATATACTGGCTTCCGGACTTAAGGATAAAAAGCACAGATTAACTATACGGATATCGAAGGAAAGAAATCCGGATAGTGTTGGAAATGTCTGCAGGATTCAGCGATTTTTAGTTAATTGAAGATCTCATAGTTAACCCACCCCAACCCTCCCTAATTTCAGGGAGGGAGCTTTAAATTGCACGTATCCTGAGAATTGCATTCTTTACAGCATAAACACCATGCCCTTATCCTTGTTCTTATACTTCTCCAGCTCTAAACTAAAAAACTTCAATTGTTGTTCACCAATGAAATTTCTGAAGATATCAATATCGTCCTTTTCTTCAGTTTGATTTAGCGCATTGATGTACTGAGCCCTATCTTCCGTAAATACTTTAATAAGTGGTTCACCATGAAATAATTGAATATAATTCATCATCAATCGCGAGGTTCTTCCATTACCATCGCCAAATGGATGAATATTCACCAAATAAAAATGAATATCAGCAGCTAGTTTCAATATATCGGTTCCCTGCATATGATCCAACTTAGAGTTGATACTCTTCAGCAATTTATCCAATAGGAGACTTACTTTGCTGTAGTCGGGAAAATACTTATGGTCAACATAAACCTGTACCTTTCGCAATTCTCCTTTAGAAGTATCAAAATCACCAGCAATAGAGCTTACCGGCCCTCCTGTATTTTTCATTACCATGGCAGCAACCTCCTGGATCAAGTCTTGTGAAAGCCTGCGCTTTATTACAGCTTGTTCTTTAATAAACCTGAATGCTGCAAAATGGTCTTTTACCATCAGGTGATCTGATAAAGGTTTTCCTTTAGCTGTAATGTCCTTTTCCAACAACATCCTGGTGTCAAACTCAGATAATGAGCATCCCTCAATCTTAGTAGAATTGTAAACGATGGAAATCATTGAGAACTTCTCGTAATCAATAACCTGATCCAATTGCAGATCAAGATATTTACTTCTTAGTATTTTCAATTCTTCCCACATAATCACAAATATAGGTAAGCTTAGGAAAAAGAAAGTAACAATGGGGTTAATTTAGTTTTCATTGTGTTTACCCTAGCGCTTTTTTGCTTCAGCAATCCACTCGAGGACATCCACTGCCTGGGTAATGCGAATTACCGAGCCGAATTCATCCCAGGTTTGGTTTCAAGCGGTATAATCTCCACCTCTTCAAATAAGACTGACAATGGAATATTTGTGGCCGAATCATCAACCAAATCCAGCCGGATGATTGGAATCTTCTCTCCGTTGACAACAGCATACTCCAGTTGATAAGAGTTGTTATTGAGCCCACATGCGAAAAGGCAGACTGTAATCGCGAGGCTAATAATAAATTTTAGATTGTTCATGGTTCTCCCTTCCTTTTGTTCCTTTTGATTCCTTTTTGAATGTCGAATATCGAACACCGATTAACGATTTTAGATTTATTTCTTAAATCATAATTCGTTAATCGATATTCGTTATTCAATCTAATCCATACTTCTCCCGCTCCTTAAACATAAAAAGCACAGGATTACTATCCTCATCAATTGCCTGCCGTAGAGTTTTAACCTTATCTAAACCTGACTCGGGAACCAAACCCTGTTCTAGAGCCTCATCAATCCACTCAACCAGGTTAAGAGCTTGTACTACCATATAAACTCTTCCTGAGAAATCCCATGTTAGCTGACCTACAACATATTTCCAGGGAATAACACCTAGCAGGTCATCATTGAATCGTAGATGATGACTTTTACCGGTTTTCTTTTCAACAATGACATTGCTATAATCCATATCAAACATTCCTCCCCATTGACCGGGTCGGTATTCATGTAAGTCTGCAACAGTAGTTACTCTTTTTTCAAAAATCCAATATTTTTCATTTTCACCAACTATCTTGACGAAGTAGGTGCCAATCACTTCTTTGGGATCAATGACTTCATTCACCTGAACATGATCCTTTCCATTAATGACAATAGCAAGAGGCCAAATATCCAAATTATTTATAGCATATATAGTATCATTCGCCGGACTGTAATAATGCAGGTCTTTCCCATATTGATACAGGGAAGTACCCCAGGCTCCCGGAGAGTATCCTGAAGTATTTTCAGGAGGATATTGTTCCCTGGGAATCGACTTTTTCACATCACCTGCACTTGAATACCATATAAGTTGAACGGAATCCCGGTTATACATCGGACGTCCATCAATAGAACCTGGAGTGATATATAAATCCTCGCCTACCCTGGCTATTCCAGTAGAAATCTCAAGAGGCACTTTTACTGACTTGATAAACTTGCCATGCTTATTAAATAACTGGGTTTCTGGCCCATACCCCATAAATTCACAGAGCAAAAGCTCCTCCAAAGGATAATAACTAGCACTTTCCAAGCTGTATCCCGCATGCTCTCCAGGTCCCTTTCCTCCACCTCCGATTTCCTTTATAAAGCGTCCGTTCAGTTCAAATTCCAGAAGTCTCACTGGACCTAGTCCCCCTGATTGTGTTGCCAGAAGCAAGGAATTATCCTTCAGAACTGTACGCCAATTCATTATCATACAATTCTCACTGGTCTCAAGAGGAATAATTTCAACATCATCAAAGAGTGCACTCAGTCCTATTGTTGTTGCAGAATCCTCAACCAGATCCATGCGGATTAATGGGATTTTCTTTCCGTTTACCTCTACGAAATGATCCGGATTATTTTCGGTTTTGGTTTGGCAGGATGCTATGATTATTGCACAACATATTATTGTGGTGATGGTTTTTGTTTTCATGGTTCGTGTTTTTTTTGACAATTTGTTATCAATGTGGGTCAACACGTTATTTTATTGGGCCGAATATCGCAATGGCGATGATTTTACCCAATTTGTTGATGGGCCGAATCGCGATTCGGCCCCTACTTATGCCTTTTGCCTTATGCCTTTTTCCCTGTAAACGGCCCAATATGCTAATGGGATGAAATATAAACTTACGAATGTTCCTACTGTCATTCCGCCTATTACGGCTAATGCCAGGGGCTTTTGTAACTCTGCTCCTAAACCTGTGAAAAACAGGAATGGTGCTAATGCCAGTATTGTTGTTAAACTGGTCATTATGATTGGTTTCAGTCGCCGTTCTCCTCCCAGCTTTATTGCTGCCAGGGTATCCATGCCTGACCATCGCGCGCGGTTTATGGTGTCGATCTTTAAAATGGAGTCGTTTATTATTATCCCGCTCATCACTATGATCCCGATGGCAGACATCAGGTTTAAAGATTCGCCGAATATCCATAGCATGAACATTGCTCCAGCTATATCAATTGGTAATTCAACAAGCACGATAAGGGGCTGAACGAAGCTTTCAAATTGAGCTGCCAGAATAAAGTATAATAGCAAAATCGAGATTAGCAAAACCAGCATGAGCTCATTCATCATGGCTTTCTGAGAAAAATACCGACCAGAGAAACTCCAGTCAAAAAGTCCGTCTGCTATCACTTTGCTTTTTATAACTTCCATGGTCTGCTCAAGCTCCGGTCCTTCACCCCTGAGGTTTATTGGGATATACTCTCCATCGCGTCCGCCCTGAATTGTTTTGTAGGTTTGTTCTCTGTTGATTTTCAATAGAGATGAAATCGGAATCTCCTTTCCTTCCCGGTTGGTAATAAGAGTTTGACCAACAATCTCAAGAATGGCTTTTGGCTCATCTCCGATCGTAATGGGAATAAAACGCTGATACGTTTTCAGCATGTCAACCTGATTCACATTAAAAGCAGATCTGAGAACCGTTTTCAACACATTAAAATCAATCTGGTACAACAATAGTAATTCAGGATCCACTTCAATGACTACCTGGTCAAGCATGGGTATAGGATCCATCATTACTCCGTCTGGGAGCTCCAACTCACTAATAAACAGAACTAATGGCTCAATCAGAGGCACATGCTCAGTTTGAATATCTCTCAACCTGGTAACCAAATCAGGAGAATTATCTGAAAATAATACTTCAAACACATTTTTTGGGGGATAAAAGGAAATTGAGGCCAATAAGTGGTTTCTTGTTACGTATTCACGAAGCTGAACTTCAATCTGTTCAATTGCCTCAGAACTAGCAGCCGACAGGTAAATCTCACTTTCAGTAATACTTCGGGTTTCAGTTTGGTTTAGCAAGAATTGCTGCTCTCCCGTAAGAACAGAATATTGCAGAAGAGTATCATCCAATGTAACCATCATTCGTTGAACACGATTAGCATTCTCTTCGGCATGAATAGGTTCATTCCAATCAATCAGCGCAACTAATTCTGTATGCTCAATCTGTGGCAGACGACGGGTTTCAAGTTGATTTGATAATATCCATACTACACCCAACAACGACAAAAACAAAACCCCATAGAACCACTTGAATCGAAAAACATGATTAAAGCCTCTTTCGTATGCCCCCTCATAATTTATCTTGTTAATTCGCGACAGGAATTTATTCTCTTCAAAAGTACTACGCTTGCCGTTGAACAGCTTGTACAGCATCGGTAACAAGGTGATGGAGACCATAAAAGACACAAGCAAACCAATAGTAATTGCCAAAGCCTGATCGAGAAAGAGAGCACCTGCAATTCCACTCAGGAAAATCAATGGAAGAAAGACAGCTGAGGTGGTTAGAGCAGATGTGATCAACGGACGAATCACTTCATTAGTTCCTTTTATACATGCATCTTCCAGAGTGTTCTTCTTACGGATATACTGATCGATGTTATCAATGACAATAATCGAATTATCTATCATCATTCCCACCGCCAGAATCAAGCCTGAAAGTGAGATAATATTGATCGATATGCCTGCCAGGTAGAAGATAAGGAAGCATACCACCAAAGAAACCGGAATACTGATTCCAATAAGAAGTGGAGATCTGAAATCTTTTAAAAAGAGAAACATGATGAGGATGGCCAGGATGGCACCGAACATCAATGATTGTTTCAGATTGCCAATACTATATCTGAGAATTTTAGTTTGATCCTTTTCAATCTCAAAATTAAGTTCCGGGTATTTTTCTTTAAACTCCTCCAGCAAAACATTCAGTTCTATTCTTAAATCTTCCATCCTGGAATCTGACTGCTTAATAATTGCCAGACACAGAGCTTCCTTGCTTCGGTTGTGGAACATGCCTGACCGGGACTCAGGACGGAGTTCCAACCGTGCCAGATCTTTTAATTGGAATAAACGGTCTTCTTTTTTGAGATATATGTTCCCAATATCTTCCTGGTCGACTAAATAGTTTTTGAACTGAACACTAAACTGATAATGTCCTTCTCTGACCATAATATTTCCAATCGAAGATATGTTATTCCCCTTCAGAGAATTGATCAGATCCTGGGTAGTGATATCCAAACTTTTCAGCTTCTCATAGTCGGGGTAAATGGCTAATTCAGGGTAACTCATACCAGAGTGATCTACCATTGCAACTTCCGGTAGCTGTTCAATTCGTTTAATGATAACAGCTCTTACAAATTCACCCATCTCCAGAAAGCGGTCCTGATTTTCCCATTCAGCAGTTCGACTAACCATCAGGTTAAAGGTTGGGATATCTGCCGCAGAAGCCTTAATAACTCTTGGTCTGTCAACATCCTTTGGGATGTTATTCATGGCATCATCAATCTTCTCGTTCGTTTCGATATATGCATAGTTGATATCCGTACCGTGGACAAATTTCAATCGGATGATCCCACTTCCATCCCTGGACTCTGATTCAATTTGATCTAAATGACCCACTTGAAGCAATTGCCGCCGGATTCGGCTTACAACAGTATTTTCAATTTCCCTTGCCGGGATATCCGGATAGTTTATCTGAACAGTAATCTGAGGTATATCAATATCCGGCATTAACGACACAGGGATGTTAATGGCTGTAATAACTCCCAGGAATAGGATAGCCAGGAAACTCATTATCACAGCAATCGGCCTGTTTATCAAGAACTTAACCATAATAATTTTTTGATCTTGGTTATTTGATCATTCTGAATTTAACTTCTGCTTCATGCGCAAGGTTCAGGTTGCCTATGGTGATCACAGTATCACCTGCAAAGATTTCCTGCATACCATCTTTCTCTTTGGTAACTGAATAACTGACAGAGTTTTCAAGAACGGTTTCGACGTAATTCCACATGGCTTTTCCCTCCGAAAAGGTAAATACTACCTGGCGGTTATTTCTAAGTACAACTGCTTCTTTAGGTACAATCAGGCAATCATCAACCTGATCTTTAATAAACACTTTCACATTCATCCCCTGCATCAGTTTACCCTCAGAATTGGGCACAATAGCTTTTACTATCACTAGTCCGTGCTCATCAACGATAGGATTGATCTCGATAATCTTTCCATTGTAAAAAACTGAATCTTCAACAAAAGGACGCATACTGACTGCCTGTCCGACTTTAAGTCTTCCGATCTCGGATTCCAGAATAGGAAAAACCACTTCGAAATTCCTGTCATCGATCAAGCGACAAAAAGGCTCTCCACTATTAGGAAGGTTCATCACCTTAGTTTCCAGATCAGCAACCCTTCCACTGAATGGAGCTCTGAGTATGGTAGATTTATAATCAATCTTTGCCTTCTGAAGGTTTAATTCAGCACTTTTAAAGCCCGACGAAAGAGCAAAATGGTTCAAGGCCTTGTCACTTGTATTGCTTTTTCCTGGCTGTCCGCCAGAATGTGTTATAACTTTATCATCCAAATCAATTTTAGCCGACTCAAGTTGAAATTCAGCCTGTTTCAGATTAATAAGGTCCAAACCATTTTCAAGTGAGGCCAGAATCGATCCAGCCTTTACCCAATCTCCGTTCTTCACACGAATCTTTTTCACAATCTGGTTCTTAGTAAAATAGAGCTCCGCCTGTTGACTGGCCATAAGCTTACCATTACTAACAAACTCCAGAGGAAAGCTCCCAAACACAGCAATCACCCCTTCCACATTGATGGGATCGGCTTTTGCTTCAGTTTTTCCGAGTTCGTTTCCGTATTCGGTTTTGTCTTTTTGTTTGCAGTTCGAAGTTGCAATTATCAGTATCAGTGCGATTAGGAGGGTTTGTGGGTATTTCATATTTTTTTGTTTTCAGTTAGAGACACACGGCCGTGTGTCTTTACATCAGATTGAGCCACAGAGTCATGTGTCTTTACATATCGTTTAGTTAACCTTAGTTTCATAAACGCTGGCAGAAAGATGATCATTGCAAATACGCTGAATACCAGCCCTCCCATTGTTCCTACTGCCAGGGAAAACCAGAATGTTGAGTCGTTGCCGCCTGCTAAAAATGGTACGAGGCCTAATACGGTTGACATTACGGTCAGGAATATTGGTATTATCTTTCCATTAAAAGCCTTTACATACAGTCGGATACCATCTTTTTTGTATCGTCCTGCCTTTTTTAGATTATTGTAATCATTCAGAATGTACAGGGCAGCGTTTACTACCAATCCACTGAGTAGCAAGAAGGAAGCAAAACCACCCTGGTCAAACCTGAATTCAAATAGATAGAATGTAAGGAAAACCCCGACAAACGATACCGGGATCAGTAGTACAACTGCCAGAGGTTGCTTCAGAGACTCTAACAGGACAGAACAGATCAGATAAATAATCAGCATAACCACCAGAATTAGCAGAAACTGCTTCTTGGGTTTATCCCTTTGCCAGCGATAACCGTATTTTTCAGCACTATATCCAACCGGCAGGTGATCCTTAATTTTCACAATCAATCGCTCCTGATGCAGCTGAGCCAGGCGGTATGCACCCACAAACTCAAATTCTACGAACAGAACATATTGTTGATTAATTTTATTGATACTCCGGTTTTTTCCTTCGCGCTGAACCTGTCCCAGTTTTGACAGCTTAACCATTGAGTTTGATTCTTGGATCGGAGTATGTCCCATCATCCAGACATCAAATTCACCAGATTGCTTTGATTTCAAGCGAATAGGTTCAAGGTTTCCATCAACAAAAATGCTTCCACTTGATGAATGACTTATTGAAAGCGCTTGCAGTTGTCGCACTATCTCTCCGGGACTCATACCATAGGCTTCCATCATTTCAGGATTCATCCTCAGTACATATTCGTACAAAGGATCACGTCTCCATGTTATCTTACTTACTATGGATCCTTTTTGCACTCTTTGATGCATCATGGCCTCGTTCAGGGTCCATTCAGCATGCTCTACCAATTCCTCAAAATTATATCCGTACAGGGCAATTCTTTGCGAACCTGTACTCTCAGAAACAGAGTTGTTAAAATACTGACCAACACCTGATATGCGCCAGTCTGCTCCTCCCAGTTTGTTAGCCAGATCATTCAGCAGGCTATATAAAACATATGGAAATGCTCCCAGTTCATATTCTTTTTTAAAATTAATCGACATTCGTCCGTTTCTGGCACCTGAGACTGTAGTCACATACTGATCAATCTGCTCATATTGTGACAAATAGCGTTCAATTTCCACCATTAAATCATTCATCTGCTTCAACACTGCTCCTTCAGGCAATGAGGCAGAGATATTAATTCCGGTTCTTTCAGGGTAGCGGTACTGATATCGATTAGACACATTGGTTGTGAATAATCGCAGAGTTCCTCCAAGAGCCTTATCAGCAACCGGTTTAATTTTCTGCACATAGAAATCTGATGCCAGGGTCTTTTGGTAAACTTTATGGTACCATTCATCCCCCTCCATTCTTGTAGGCAAATTATTTACCGGCAAGCCAAAGATCAGAATTGCCACAATAATGTAAGCCCAGCGAAATCGCTGTGCGAAATGAATCATTCGCATATAAACCCTACTGATACGAACTACCCTTACTCTCCGTTTCCACATTCTTCTCCCGTTCTTATTCTTAAGAGGGATTTTCTCAAACAGTGATGGAACCAGAAATAATGCCACCATCAGCGAAACGAATAAATTGATAATCAAAACCAGAGAAAAATCTATCAACCACTCCTGTATCAGATCTCCAAAAAAACTAATAACCGAAAGGGCTCCCATTGTGGTCATTGTGGCTGCAAGAATAGCCAGAAAAACACGACGATTCTTTTTCGTACGCATATGATCAAGCATGACAATGGTATTGTCAATGATCAGCCCCAGCGACACTGTAATTCCAGCAAGTGAATACAGGTTGATCTGAACATTCAGAATATAGTATAATATAAAAGCGGTTAGAATATTAGCAACCAGACTGATAAAAATAATCAGCAAATATCTGAACTGACGACTGATCAGAAGAACAAATAACAAGAGAATGGTAAATGAGAATAATGTCCGGTAGTATATTTTATGCAACTCATCCTTGATAAACTCTGTTTCATCCTGAGTCATCTGAATAAAATATCCAGGAGGAAAATCCTCCTCTATTTGCTTCATCTCCTTTTTAATATCTGCAGCTACTTTTAAGCTATTTGCATCTGTTTCAGTTATGCATCTGAGATTAATAGAGTTGTTTCCATTGATCCGGTAATAACTAGTCGGTTCCTGCGACTTATGAAGCACTCTGCACAGATCCTTTATCCGCACAATTCGCCCATTAACCCTGGATACCGGTATATCAAGCCATGTACTCTCTTCATGTGAAAGAGACCTGAGGATAATTGATTTAGGCATCAACTGAAGGTCTCCACTCCAGGTATCCAATCCCATTCCGATCACTTGATTTTGAAAGTATCCTTGCAAGGCAGCAACAATCTGATTACGATCAATCCCAAGGCTCCATAGTTGCTCCTGATCATAGGTCAACTCCCATTCCATTCTGGTTGCTCCCGAAACACTAACCCGATATAGTCCTTCAATATGGGCCAATTTGGCTTCAATATGCTCCTCGGCATATTCCATAATCAATCGTGGACTGGCAGGGGCATTCAGTCGGTAACTCAGGAGCGTTTTTTCATCTGACACCTGGCCATAAGGAGAAATATATGGATAGCTAACCCCTCCGGGGAGACCGGGATAGGCCTCGCGTATTTTTGAGGCCAATTCGAACCTCTTATGATCCATATCCACATCCTCATCAAATTCAAGTGTAATGAGCCCACTACCCCGGTTTGATGAAGATTCGATCCCGTTTATCCCATTTATCGTATTAAATAAACCCTCAAGGGGGGCTGTAACTTCCTGTTCTATCAATCTTGGAGAAGCGTTACTCCAGCCATAAGACACATAAAGCTTTGGCAGATAGCGGGTAGAATGCATATGCACTGATAATCTGGGCATTAATGCCAAACCGATAATCATCAGTACAATAAAACTTACAATTATTGAGAACGCAGGCGTTCTTTTTTCAGACATACTGTTTCAGGCGATTAGGTCTTTACATAAACGTAGCAAAACAAATATAATTGTATCACAACTAGTTTTTGGGGACAAGCAGGCTGGTTCTAAAAGTAAGTAGTATTATACAAAAAAGCAAATACTGAAGAAACAGTCAGGGCACATTCTTTCTTTGGTTTTGCAGGGAATATTTCATTAAATTTGAGCCTGTACCCTTGGCTTCATGCACATAAAACAGACCATAAAATATCTGATAATTGTTATCTTCTTATCTGTATTCTTTCTCAATCTGCAAGCTCAGAAAGAAGGAAATATCTGGTATTTTGGCAACAAAGCAGGATTAGACTTTTCTGGTGACTACCCCTTTCCGTTAACAAATAGTCAAATGATAGCACCAGCTGGTTGTGCCAGTATTGCTGATTCAAGTGGAAATTTGCTTTTCTACTCAAACGGCTCAAAGGTTTGGAATCAAAATCATGACATTCTATTCAATGGGTCAGAGCTTTTTGGAGACTCTCTGGCAACTATGTCTGCCAATATCTTACCTCACCCTGGTGATTCAAGCAAATTTTACCTGTTTACTAATCGTCGGTACCCTGGTCCTGACAGCAGTTATTATGGAGGTCACTTCTACCTGCTTGATTTTTCAGTTAACTATCTAGGCCGGATCAGGGAAGAATTGTCATCACGAACACCAGCAGAAGCTATGACTCCACTTGCCACAGAAAAGTTCATGGCTATCCCTTATGGTAAAAATGCAGACAGTACAAATGGGAAAGCTGGCTACTGGATACTTACTCATCAAATAAACAGTAAGCGTTTCATTATATATCAATTAGATTCTACTCTGCGTGAATTTGGAGTGGTTGAGGCGGGCTCAAATAATAGCACCTCAACCCGTGGATATCTAAAAGCTAACCACCAGGGAAATCAATTTGCATTGGCTTGCTGGAAGTGGGTTCAGGTCTTTGATTTTGATAATAAAACAGCAGAAATAACATACCGCTTTCATTTGTATGGTGATAACGTAAGAAACCGAAACACGTATAAAAACAGCATGTACGGATTGGAATTCTCGCCATCAGGAAGGTTTTTATATGGAACTGGTATTGAAAGCGGCATAATATACCGCTGGGAGGTAATTCGTGAGAATACAAGGGATGTAAGGAAGTCAACAAAATACCTGGTAGAGAATCCCGACAAACCATGCGGCTCTCTTCAGTTAGCTCCGGATGGGAAGATCTATGTTGCCCTAAATGGTCAGGATTATTTAGGTGTAATTCAAACCCCTGACAGGTCTTTTCCAAGGTACAAGGAGAATGGAGTCAGGCTAATTGACACAAGCACCGGAACTGGCGGAATATCTCAAATGGGTCTTCCTGTGAATCTGCCATCAACATGGAAACTGTCGGAATTTCAGGTTATGAATACCTGCCTGGGTGATTCTACCATGTTCTATTTTATTGATACGACAGGATTGAGAGATACTGCCAGCTTTGCTATATACAAAAAGGGAAATCTTCAAGCTGATACTATCGTGAATGCCAGAGCGACTCATGAAGCTTTTCACAAATTTCCTGATGCTGGTGATTATCGGGTAGTTTTGCACATTAAACGTTATGAAAATGAGCTGGAATTTGAAAGAGAGGTAAGAATAACTCAGGCATTGCCTATTAATTGGGTAGATACAACCCTGTTCTGCTCAGGAAATGACTTAGTTCTGGATAGTGGATTCGGGGCCTTCTATGAATGGGATGATACGGATGAACGCGATAGGATAAGGATTGTTTCAGAACAAGAATACCCTGGACAAGAATACCGTGTAAGGGTTACAGATTACAATGGCTGTGAAGCCTGGGATACGGTGTATGTTCTCAAGAAATTCTCTCCGGAGGTTTCCCGGGTGGAAACCACCAAAGCATTGTGTGGAGCCAGCAATGGCAGTGCTACAGTTTTCCCTGTAGGCAAAATAGAAGATTTCGAATACTACTGGGAAGAAGACAGTACTGAAACCAGCAATAGCTTGCAAAATATTCCGGGAGGCTTTTATCATGTTCACATTATCAACCCAAAAACCACCTGCGCCAGAATTCGTGAAATTCAGGTTCCTGAGTTAGGTGGAGCTGATGTTCAAATCATCTCATCAGCCGACTCAATAGTATGCCCCGGAACAATGGTTACTCTAACTGCAATTAATGCCGACGCGTATGAGTGGCTAAACACTGGAGGGAACACTAATGCTCAGATTAATGTTACTCCGTTTTCTGACACGACCTATATTGTAAAGGCGTTCAGCTCAGACGATGAAGACAACCAATGTATTACCTATGCAGAGATTCATATTGATGTTTTTACGGTAATAAAGCCTGATCTTGGTCCTGATCAGGCTGCCTGTTCAGGTGACAGTATCATACTTCAGCCTAAGGGTTTATATGAAACATGGAATTGGAACAATGGTATGCAGGGTGATTCGCTTGTCCTTTTTAACTCACAAGCAAACCTTATTCTGGAAGTTAAAGATTATAATGACTGCTACTCAAAAGATACTATCAATATTGAGTTTATTCAGCCACCAAAATTGGAAATAGAATCAACCAAAGCTCTGTGCGGGGTATTAAATGGTACAGTAACAGTTACTCCTGATGGAGCAATTGAAGAATTTTTGTATTTCTGGGATTCAGATTCAACAGCCATAGGAAATGTACTTAGCGGACTGGGTGCAGGATTATACTCCGTAAGGGTTGTTTCATTAATCAGCGGGTGCGAAAGTTATGCCGAAATTGCCGTCACCGAGCTGGGAGGACCAGATACAAAGATTATCCCATCCATAGATTCAACAATATGCCCTGGAACAGAAATTACTTTAAGAGCTCTGAATGGAGATTCCTTTGAATGGATTAACCTGTCTGGATCTACTCAAAAGGAAGTTAAGGTAAATCCCTATCTAACAACCACGTACATATTAAAAGGAATCAGCAAAGACGATCAGGATAATACCTGCACAACAATTGTTGAACACACAGTCTTTGTCCATCCAATCACTAAACCAGATTTGGGAGAAGATCAAGAAGCCTGTCAGGGTGATACCATCTGGATTGATGGTGGGGAGGAATTTAAAAAGTGGAATTGGAGCAATGGTGAAACAACACGTTTAACAGGAGTAGTAGAATCAATACAGCCACTTTCGATCAGTGTTGCTGATTCAAACTCTTGCTGGTCGACTGACGACATAAACATCGTGATTCATCCCTATCCAGAAATTGATTTAGGCGAAGACCACAGCGTTTGTGCTAATCAGCCTGTGGAGTTATCAGGGGGAAGCGGAGACACATACCTGTGGAGTACTGGTGAAACATCTCGCGAAATACAGGTTAGCCAGTCTGGCATTTATTCTCTTGAAATAATAGCTTCAGGTTGTGCTTCAATTGATCGTATAGATCTCAAGATAGTAAACCCCGACTTTATTCTGTTGGATTCAGTAATGATAAAAGATGTCTCATGTTATGGCGGACAAGATGGAGAGGCCAGAATATTTGTCAGTGTTCCTGATTCAGAATATGGTATTTCAATAAATAATGGAGAGAGCTATTTATATGACAGCAATCTGTTTAGTAATCTGTTAGGAGGAAGTGTACTAAAAATTGCAATTAACCAGGACTCTGTTTGCGTAAAGGAATTTTCATTGAATCCTATTGTTGGTCAACCCGATCCAATTGCGATAGATTACCGGATCCGTCCGCCGAGCTGTGCATTTTGTCAGGATGGCCAAATCACACTCAAAGAAATTACTGGTGGCACTCCACCATATTCCATTTCCTGGTCAGATTTGGGTGAAGGATATTTACGCTACAATCTTAATGAAGGACTGTATGCCCTGATGATAGAAGATTCATTAAAATGCCGGCAGTTCTTCCCTATTCAGCTGGAAGACAAGTTTTACATCCCCAACGCCTTCACACCCAACGGGGATGGATATAACGACACATGGATAATTCCTGTCCTTTATGATTACCCTGATTGCCTGGTTAAAATTTTCAACTCAAAAGGCGAGCTCATTTATGTCTCTGAAAAAGGCTACCCTAAGCCCTGGGATGGTAAAAGTAATGGGTTTACTCAACCATTAGGCACTTACTATTATATCATTCAATACCTTAACGATACACCTCCAATAACAGGCAATCTGACCCTTATCCGATAAAGCGGTTATACAAAAATCTATGCTTCCTGATAAATAATATGCTGCATTTATCAAATAGTGTGATGAATGTCTTCTTTTTCTCGGTGAAAAGTCGTATTATTGATGTAGAACAACTTTAACAACTTTAACAACTTTTTTTCAACCGGTAAAGCTTAACATTATGATTCTCAAAAATCTAGACAGTATGTGGATCGCGACGAGGCGGTCCTTTATGAATTCGACAGAAAAACAGATTTTAAAATCTGTTCTGAAAAACGGAAACTCTTTTCCTGGAGATGTATTAAGAGACCTTAGAATCTCACCTTCAGTAGGACTAAAGAAGATAATCAGTCTTCGGCACCGAGGATATCTGATTCGTGAAAATAAGTCCAGTTGTATTCGAATTAATCCTGAAAAACGAAAGTTTGTCAAGATCGTTACGGCAGGAATTCAAGCATGATTATTGGCGGATACGAGTTGTATCCGCTTTTTTTATCCCATTATTGTTGATCAAGACCCGATGATTTAAACACAGGAGATGAAAATCGGGCCTTGATGAGGATTTCGTCCAATTTCTGAACAATTTCCGGAAATTCTTTTGCCAGATTCTGATCTTCCCCGGGATCTGTTTCCAGATTGTACAGTTCAAGGTGAGTTTCAGGATCAACATTCACATTATACCGAACCCCTTTCCATTTCCCCATAATAACTGCCACTCTGCCTTTACGCTCATGAAATTCCCAATACAGATATTCATGCTTTTCTTGTTTTCTCGTATTTGCCAGGGATGGCACAATACTGATACCATCCAGATAATCAGGTTGTGCTGCCCCGGCTAGCTCAGCAAAAGTTGGAAACATATCCCAAAATGCTGAACTATGCTCAGAAACTGAACCCGGTGCAATCTGTCCTGGCCAGGATACTATAAGTGGAACCCGAATTCCACCCTCGTATAAATCTCTCTTAAAGCCTCTGAAAACCCCATTACTATTAAAGAATTTCGGGTCAGCTCCCCCCTCCATATGGGGACCATTATCCGAAGTAAAGAAAACTATGGTTTTTTCTTCCAATCTCAATTCTTCAAGTTTAGCCATCACATCTCCAAGGGTTTTATCCAGGTAGTCAACCATCCCAACAAAAGCCGCATGTGACTCATTTTGGCTACCATATCCTCCCATCTTATAATTTGGACCGCTATCTGTTCCTTTATACTCCTTCTCTGGAAGGAATTTATTTCTAAAAGGATTCATATACTCATCAGGCACCTTCAATTCAGCATGCGGAATAACGGAGGGATAATATAGAAAAAAGGGTTCATCCTGATGCTCTTCAATAAACTCCAGAGCCTTAGCATGAATCAGATCAGGAGCGTACTGACCCTCAAGTGTATCAACATTTCCCTCCAGAATTACTTTTTCAGAGTTATCCCATAAATAGTATGGATAGTAATTGTGAGCTATTCGCTGACAGTTGTAACCATAGAACTCATCAAATCCCTGATTATTAGGATCTCCTTCTGTTCCAATAAAACCTAGTCCCCATTTTCCAAAAGCGCCAGTTGCATATCCTGCTTCTTTCAAAGCCTCAGCAACAGTTACAGCAGAATCTGCAATAGGCCATTGTCCTTCAGGCTTCCAAGGCCTATTTCCCCGTATCTGTGTGTGTCCTGTATGCAGCCCTGTCATCAGGCTTGACCTACTGGGGGCACAAACGGTACTTCCTGAATAATGCTGAACAAAACGCATTCCTTCAGACGCCATACGGTCAATGTTGGGAGTACTGAATAAAGTTTGCCCATAACAGCTCAAATCACCATATCCGAGATCATCAGCCAGAATGTAAATGATATTAGGCTTTTCAGGCAATTTATTGTTGCAAGAGTGCAGACTGAATAGGATTACAGCTGACAGAAGGATTAGTAGATTTTTCATTGTTTCGGTTATTCGGTTATTCAGTTATTCGGTTATTCGGTTATTCGGTTATTCGGTTATTCGGTTATTCGGTTATTCGGTTATTCAGTTATTCGGTTATTCGGTTATTCGTTTATTCGGT
>JAYEFL010000037.1:0-19252 GCA_034658635.1 Bacteroidota bacterium
ATTTGCACGTAGAGACACACGGCCGCGATCATTTGCACGTAGAGACACACGGCCGCTATCATTTGCACGTAGAGACACACGGCCGTGTGTCTCTACAACAACCACCGAAACAACCACCGAAACAATCAACAGGCCGATTTATTGGATCACCTCGTCTGCCAAAATCATTATCATCATTTATCGCCGGGTATAAATCGGTTGTAACAACAAAAATCAATAGATTGATTATCGAAAAAAATGGGCAGATTTTTACCCGTAATAACCGATTATGGCAGCGTAATTTTCACGATCGGGTTATTAGGAATCTGGACGAATATCGTCGTATTAAATCATATATTGAATCAAACCCAATGAAATGGTAATACGTAGATACACACGGTCGTGTGTCTCTACGATGACCTAAACATCGTGGTTTAAATTTTCCCTGATATTTCCCTTTTGCGATAATAATATTGCCAGAGGCCGGGAATTTGGGAATTCGGATAAAACGATAATCAGAATTACTGTGATTGGTACGCTTAGCAACATTCCTGTAACTCCCCAGATTAATCCCCACATAGCCAGGGTGAGAAAAACTACAAGAGGACTGATATTGAGACTGCTGCCCATTAGCCTTGGTTCGATCAGATTGCCTACGATAATCTGAATTGCTCCAACGATAGCCAGAACCAGGAATGCCGGCGTGAATTCGCCAAATTGAAGCATGGCGAAGATAACAGGAAAGGCTGTGGCAATCAAAGAACCAATGGTTGGGATGAAATTAAGGATGAAGATGAGGAAGGCCCAGAATAATGGCGCATCAATACCAATAAACAAGAGGGCGAAATAGCTTAAAAATCCGGTCATCAGACTGGAAAGAGATTTTAGGGAGATGTAACTGGTGATGGACGTGTCGATTTTTAATATCAGGCTCTCAACTTGGGCAAAACGATCAGGATCGGGATACATCCGCTTCAGCTTTCGGTTGAAGGTAGGTTCTTCCAGAAGAAGAAAAACGAGATATAAAAGAATCATGAATGCATTTCCGAAGAGACCAGTAAGAGCTGAAAACAATGAAGAAAGCATGCTGCCAAAGTTTAAGTCACTGGTATACTCCCCAACAAATTCAAACAAATCAATATCAAGAGCCTGATTTATTTGTTCAGTCATGGAATTGATATTTTTCTCATAAACAGGCATGGCTTCTGATAATTGCTGGATGTTATTTGTAACCAGACTGACAATAAATACAAGGAAACTAAGCAAAACCAGTGTGGAGAAGATACTAATCAACCAATTGGGAATTTTTTTGACGAATTTAATTTTGAACAGCAGTTTTTTTATGACTCGAATGATAAACCAAAAAAGGACTGCAAGAATAAATGGAACAATGATTGATTGAGCATAAATCAAAACCAATACAGTTGTGATCAGAGCCAGGAGAACAAATATCTTCTTTGAATGGTTCATTGTGATGAGTTTAATTCCAGTATATAAAATGCCGATTCTAAGGGAAGAATAGTGTTGTTGTTTGTTTTATCTATTGGTTCACCTAATATGTTAACCTTTGTTATAGACAATTCTTTTCCCTCCTTGCTTTTCAATGAGAAATGGGTTTTTATGCCTTGGGTTTCTCGTGTATGAAGGAATATACCGTTTCCTTTCTCCGTTGGGAATGCTTTTACCAACTGAACATTTTCGGGCCAGTTTTGGAGTAAAGAGAGGGCCTTATTCCCTTTTTCAGGATGAGATGTTGCGGGTAAAACCCTGACAAGTACTGGTATTCTCTGGTTCCACGCAAATCCTGAGCCATGGTCATTTCCTGATTTCTTTCCGGAAGTAAGTGAATATGACCAATTGAATTCTCCGTGCTGATCTGCATTGAAGTTGGTTTGCCATTGGTTGTGCATTGGCCATCCAAAGACTTGCATGCTTTCTGGTTTTGCTCCGGCCTCATATCTCCCCAGATTTAATCCTCCAAGCTGCATGATTGGTGCCTCATGAGGAGTAAGCGTAATACTTGCCTGGTCATTTTCAATGCTTACGAAATTTTGTATTGTATTCCAGTCGTTGGATGAACCCGGTAATTGATCAACACCTGCTTCCACTGCTCCACCAGGAACGTCAAAAAACATTCTCCCATCATCCAGTTCAAAAGGAAAAGCAACATAAATTCCTTCAGGAGTAGTAATCAGTTTTTTATCTACCCGAAATAGAAAATCGATTTTTTTTGTTTTGTGAAATATTCTGAGAGTGAATTCATAACCCTGAGGCGACATTAGAGTTGAGCTTTCACCAGTAAAACTTATTTCATCCCAAACCGGGCCTTTCTTTATCCCTTTAAAGATTACATTTTCTAATCTTTCATAAGCTGCCAGATCATCCCTGTCTGGCATATGTTTTCTGCTCTTAATTATTTCATGAATGAATTCACCCAAGCCCCACTGACTATTCGGATCCAGAAGATTCAAATTCAATTCTTTATCAATCAGTCGGTTGATTGTTCCTTTCAGGGTGTCAAGTTTTATTGCATAATAGTCGTTTTCATACTTATCAAGCTGATGCAGGATTACATCTGATCTGGAACTATTTTCAATAAGCTGAACCCTGAGCTTTTTGTATCCAAAAGACGGGATATCAGGAACCTCAATACTCCAGTATGTTCCGTCAGACCTGCTATCAAGAGCCTGAGCAGGTATATGAGTTCCATGCTCGTCAGTTAAAATGCAGGATCGATTTCTGGGCAGGATTTCATGATCGATATATACAGTTGCCAAAGCTGTTCGTTTCACTGGCAGTGTATTGAATACTGCAATAACAGCCTGTTCTTCACGCTGCACAAAGCCTTGCAATAATCCCATACCTTTTTCGGTAAGTATTTTTGCTCTTCGCAAAGCTTCCCAGGCATATGATGCCTTCATATAGCGCTGATCCATAGTGTTTTTAGAGAATGGGTCACTGATGCTTTCTGCTGCTCCAAAAGTATGTTCTCCGTAAAAAAGCAAGGCTTCATTTGCCAGCTGCAGATCTGAGAATATTTCCTCAGGCATTTGAGCTCCCAATAATTTGGCCATGGAAAGGGCACCTTGAGCTGCAATCAATTGGGTATGGCCCTGACGGGTAACCGACATCTCACGGGCGCCTGAGGCAAATCCATCTGTCCACCAATCTGGCCAGGCCATACGGTAAACAGGCAGGTCATTTGTTCCTTCTGCCTCAAGATATTTAAAAAACTCAGTTGCAACTGCAGTTTGCATTTTAGGCCACTCATACTTTTCGTTCCACATTCTTATTACCTCAGATGATCTGGTAGAAGGAGGGGCATTGTCAGTTAGGTAACCTGAATGCTGGATAGGGATTACCAGATGAGGATAATTCTTAGCCTCCAGATTCTTCAGGTATTTCATTACTTTTTGCTCGAATTGAAGGAAGGAACCATCCATAAGAAATTCGAAATTTCCTGTCATGTAATGCTCAGCGCGGAAGGTAAGTATCCTGTTTCCAGCCGGAGATTCCCACCAAAAGGCTGTTGGTTTGTCAAAGCAGATGAGTGCACGGTGCCCATGGGTTCCCATATTCAGGTATTTAAGGCCTAAGTGGGTGAAATAATCATTCATGCACCATGCAATCCCGTTAACATCATTTTGCATGGCCAGCTCAATCGGAATACCCAGATCTTTAAAAGTTTTAAATGGTCGAAGTGATTGTGCCAGAGATTGTTCATCAGGCAGCTCATCAAAATTGAAGTACATTCCTGTGATCTCTATTCTGCCTTCTTCAATTCTTTTTATCAGACGGTCGATTTGTTTGGCAGGACGAGCTTTCAAGAATTCCTCTACTGCCCATGATGCTTCGCAGGTCCATTTGAATTGCTCTTCTGCTGGCAGATGATCGGTAGCATCGCAGTAATCCAAAGCATAATCAATGTAACGAATATGCTCACCCAGAATCTCTGTTTGTGGCCTGGTATATCCGATATCTGTATGAGAATGTTGTACGAAATAGATAATTCTCTTAGCTGCAGATTCGACTTTCAGGGAATTTTTCATGCTCAGGGAACTAAGAACCAGACTTATGTCAACTTGACCTGGCTTTGTAGTTTCCGGCATAGGTATGAGGAATGAGTTGTAGCCCGTGAAAATCTCCTGCTTCAGTTTTGTATTCCCAACATGCACAGTGGCAATCTCAGGTTTTCCCCAATAAAAACAATCAGCATGGATCGCCGATTTTTTCTGATTTTTCAGCTTGGCAGGGGGCTGATCAACACTTAATTTTTCTTCAAGTGGATTGGTAAATACCATTACCCAAGCCTGGCTGGAGGATGCACTCCCAGTAATCTTGAGGGTTAAAGGACTTCCCTTTATTAGCTGCTGAACTGGTACTTTAAGGAACATAAAGCCAAAAATATCGCCATGAGGATCTCCCCCATGCTTTTCAAATTTCAATTCAATGTCTTTCTCCCCGCGAACTGACCATGAATTCTTATTCTTAGTTTGGAAAGTGAGAATTTTTTGGTCGTTTATGTACAGATAAAAATCCTTTTGTCCACCGCCTGATCCCAAACCTGCATACCAAACAAACTGAATATAAGAGCCTTTAATAGTTTCTGGAACAGGAGCTGTTTTCCAACTCATGTCATATTCTCCATCAGTGGCACGAACTAGTATTGACTCATTAAGAATTGGGATAGATGAATCATAAGACCAGGTTTCCCCTTTGATAGTCTCCTGATATCCTGATAGAATCAATTCCTGCTTTTGTGCTCTGGAAGTGAAGGCTATGAGTGCAAAGAATATAAGCGTTATGAGTTTTCTTGTCATCGTTTTATTATTTTGTGGCAACTTATTCCTTCTGTTGAAACCAGTTTGAGGAAATAGATTCCATTTACTAATTCAGTTAAATCAATAGTGGTATTACTATTTGCAAGGACTTCAGATTCTAAAAGTACCTGACCTGAAAGGTTAAATAGCATTATTTTGGATGAAATGTTCAGATGATATTCAATGAATAGTCTTTCATGGATGGGATTGGGATATATTTTTATTTGGGTTTCATTACCGGGTTCTTCAATTGTTGAACTAATCCTGTAGTCGGTCAGATTGCCAAGGCAATTGAGATTCGGATCATTTAAACAAATCAAATCGTAGCTAATGGATTTATCTGTATGGATATTTACTACCACAAAATTATCTCCGGGCCCTTCTCCCATGCCAGATGCGATGAAACTGATATTGTCATAATGATCATAAGCCACGTCAGAAGCCCAGCTGCCAGCCCCAACGTCCCCTGCAAACATATAGACTTCATTTTCAAGATTGTGAAAAAGAGGTTCAATATCTGTCCAAAAATTAATTTGCTGAGCTCTTCCTTCAATAGAATTACAATGCAGGTCTTGATAAATATTATCATCAGACCACCAGAGCATTTGGTGGAAAAACACAAATATGTTATCGGAAGATGCCACCTGGTCGTTAAGGGTGGTTATTAAAAAATCGAGCTGATCACCGGAAATATTCCAATTATCCAAATTTGGATCGAGGATAATAAACAGATCATTATTCCGCGTGAAGTAATAATAGGTGATCCCATACCGACTTTCAAAAAGGGCACGCTCTGACATGTCGTGATTTCCTGCTGCAAAGTAAACTGGAATCTCAAGAGTTTCAATATCAGCATCAACCTCATCCCAGTCCTTGACAGATCCCCTTTTCACAATATCCCCAGTCAGGAAACCCAATTGGATTTCTTCCCGGTTGCGGATATAATCAAATTTTTCCTTGAAGGGCGGATGAAGCCCGACATTGTCAACTCCGGGTTTTCCATATGTATGTCCGGCTACGAAAAAGGAATAGGAGACGGGTGAATCCTGGGCAAAAACTGCAAGGGGCAAGAAAACTATGATTAACAGAGTATACAGGATAAACCGATTCATGCCCAAAGATAAACATTATGGTTTGCCGTCATTGTTGTTGTCTCATTTATACTGCGCAAAACCAATTGTATCTTTAGCGATAGATAGTATCTTTCCATCATGTTTCATTTAAAAAAATCAGTTATGATGAAAATTCGGAGAGTGCTGATTATCGTTATTTCTTTTCTATTGATCAACTCCGGCCTTCTTGCTCAGGAACCTGATGGCCTTTTTGCGCCTACCTTAAATCAAACCTGGGGCAGAACGTATCTGTTTGGAGGTGAAAAAGATGGTGGGGTGAAAAGCAATGAGTTATGGAGGGGAAATTACGGGCTTGGACAGCAAACATGGGAGCAAATGACTCCAGGAGGTGATATTCCTGATCCTGTGAAAGAACATGCAGCTATTGCAGACTGGGGTATTATTTGGGTCATTGGCGGACTCACTGATGCCAATGAAAATAATGCAGATGCTGATCTGACGATTCACAAATACTCTCTTGAGGATGATGCCTGGGAGCTTTTAGTTCCAACCAGTACCAATAACCCGAAACGAATGAATTCTCATGCTGCTGAATTGATTGATGGCTACCTTTATGTGAGTTATCAGGATCAGATGTGGCGTTTTGAGCTTGAAACTTCTGCCTGGGAAAAACTTGCCGATTGTCCGTATTATGATGCCAACAGTTACAATCTGCAGTGGCACAATACGGCGACATACGACAGCAAGTTTTATGTGATGAGAGGTGGGATGGGAATGGGCTCAGATATCTACGAATATGATCCGGATGCCAATGCATGGTCGAGTATACAAACCTCAACACCCTTAAAAACGGGCTCAGTTAATGGAGGAGATGTTGGTCCTCCTCCTGATCTTTGGGGATCCTGTTCCTGGCAGGAAGGAAGTCTTGTATTTTTTGTTGGCGGCAGGGATGCTTCTAACAGTCAAATTGCTGGCGACTGTTGGTATTTTAACTTCACCAATCTTTCCTGGGTAAAATCTGATGTATACGAAAAACGCTATCATGGGGCAGCGTCTCAAGCTACTTCCTATGAAAAGCGGCAAGGTGTAATATATGGGGGGATTGACGAGGATGGAGATCCACCCAAAAAAGATATAGTGGTTGTGATTCCTCCTGTTGATGGGAAAAAGATGTTAAGCATGGACATCGACCCAAGTCCGGCCGGTGCATCAACTGTTACACCTGCACCTGGCAAGCATGAATATCCCAATGATGAGGAAGTTACATTAACTGCAAACCCCGATACTGAAAATGGATGGAATTTCACGCGTTGGTCTGGAGATAAATCTGGAAACGAAAGCCCCACAATAATCATAATGAATACAGATAAGATTGTCACCGGGCATTTTGTGCAGCCTGTGATCACCTTCTCAACTCCTGGTCCGGAACGAAAAGTGGAACATCCAAAGGATATTGCGGAAATCTCTGCAGTAGAGATTATGACTGTTACATTGACAGCCAATGAAGTAGATGATTGGGTATTGAGTCGTTTGAAATTCAAGCGCCTTTCTTCAGTGGCATATGGTATTTCAAGCGTTTTTCTGAGTCTTCCTGATATTAATGTAGATGGAGAAATGGATGAGTCTCAAATGAATTTCACTTTCAATATTAACCCCGGATTAATCATCCCGAAGGGAACTTCGGTAAGTGTAACTCTTAATTATCATGTGGTTCTTGATGAGGAAGATAAGGATTGTGGGATGAGAAGTCTGGTTGATTTCCAGGCTGAAATTTCAGGTGCTCCTGATGTAACATGTTTACCATTGGTTTATGAGTATGGTAAGAAGGTGGGTCCTCGCCTAAAGTCAAAAATGACCTTTGTCGCATGTGTTTATAATCTTGCAAAATGGGGTTTTAATAGTGTAGGACAGGCAACAAGTCATGAAACTACTGTTGATAACGATGTTATCACCGTAATGCCTGGAGAATATAGCGGTCTGGGAGGTGTTTCGAAACCTGTTACAGTGAAGTCACTGAATGGCTATGAAGACACTTGGGTTGTTGGTGGTGGCATTTTAATTGCCTCTTCTGATGTTACTATTCAGGGTTTGGGGTTTCGAGATGCCAAAAAAGCTATTGGATGGTATGCTGAAGGGGAAAACTATACCATCAAAGAAAATAAGTTTGATAATTGTGAAAACGGTATCTGGTTTTTTCCCTCTTATCCAGATAACACCTTGAATAATTTAAATATTCAGGATAATCGATTTGAATTAGGCTCCGGGCAATGCGGTTTCTATATCAATGGAAGAATCAATGGAGGAAGCATTGATGGAAACCGGGACAATAGTCCTGACAGTTATTCAATAATCAGTGGGATTAGGGAGCTAAGCATTTGGAATAATACCTTCAATCACTTTATTGTTAGCAATAGTGGTATTGCTGATCGAACAACTGTTGATGTGATGGAGAATATGATCAAATCACTTGATATAGATGATTGTTGGCATATAAATGTGAGTGACAATACCCTGGGAGGATCAAATAAGCCAGGGCTTAAGCTCTCTAATGGCAGGTTTACACAGGTGATCGGCAACATTATTAAGGATACTCGCAAATCAAACACAATAGATATTAACGGATATCATAACATCATAGAGAATAATGACATTTACAATTCAACCAGCTACGGGATATATATTTATGGTAAGAATAATCAGATTATTAATAATAGAATCTCAAAAACTCGTTGGGGAATTAATGTTAATGGAAGTGGAACCTTGATCCAGAACAATCATATTTTTGAGAATGAATATGAAGGTGTAGCATTATCTTATGGAGGCAATAGAATTCTTGGTAACCATTTTTATAAGAATGGAACGGATATCAATGTAGACGTTCGTTTTAATAAAGGAAAGCCAAATGTAATTAAGGGTAATAAATTTGTTGAGCCCCAGCACAGTCAAACGGGAATTTCTGTACTCAATTCTTCACCAATCATTTCGCAAAACTCATTTATTGACGCAGTAGGTGCTGCTATCATTTTGAATGGAGATCTTGGCCCTCAGAGTATTAGCCAGAATAATTTCTCGGGGAATGAAACAGCGATAATAAATAATACTCCCCAGCAGGTTTATGCCGATTTGAATTATTGGGATTCTGAAACCGGACCTTCTGATACCGATATAGTCGGACTGGTTGGAGCCGAAGCATGGCTGGGTACCCCTGTTGTTGTATCAACAGCTTTTACTTCTGATACCTTATTTGTAGCTGTGAATACAGAGGATTCAATCGGATTAATGATCCGAAGTCTGAATAATAATCCTGATAGTATATCTGTTGATTTTACCGATCAGTTTGGGTGGTTAACTGGCTCTACAAATACAGGAGCCCATGTGGATTCTGTTGGTAGTCTTGTTTCCCAAATCTTTCAAACTCCCGCAACAACGAATGATGGTTTGGGCAATTATATTTTTGCCATGGCCTCATCCACTACTTTGGAATCGACTGCCATAGACTCTGCTTTTATTGCGCTGTATGTTCAGGAGATGGAAGATATTCAGGTTTTACCTGATTGGGCAACTGCTAAACCTGGCGATACTATTTATTTTGAGGCACGGGGATGGGATCAGCATGCACATGAAATGATCATTAATCCGGTCTGGAATGCGAACCTGGGATCAATTTCTGAGACTGGTATGTTTTTGTATGATGGTGATGGGGAAGTAATTATTACTGCAACTGACCCTGAAAGTGGCAAGGAAGGGACAACAAGAATATATATGAGTTCTGCTGATCAGCTATTATCCAGCATATCCGTTTCTCCTGATACACTCAGATTAGTATCCGGTGCCACAGCTTACATTTGGCCAGAGGGATTTAATCAGTTTGGATATCCCATGACATTTATTCCTTCATGGGCAGCTACAGGTGGAGAAATCAGTAATGGAATATATCTGGCAGGAAGTGAAGGAGGCGAATTTGTGATCACTGTTTCCGGAGATGAAGGAGCTGTCAGTGCTGAAGTAATCGTGCTCATTGAAGCTTCTTCAGGTATTGGATCGGATATTTTTGTGGATAAAGAGGTTTTGGTTTATCCGAATCCTACTGAGGGAGATGTTAGCATTAAGACTGGTTTTATCATTCAGAAAATTGAAGTGCTGAATATTAACGGACAGCTCATAGAAAGTATTAATCCATGGTCTAAACATGCTGAAATCCAATTGAATACCCAAGCTGCCGGGATTTACTTCTTACTGATTAAGGGTGCTAATCAAAGACTTGTTAGACAATTGATTGTGAGATGATCAGGTTGTTACAGATAGGCTGCAAGGCTCATCACTTTCAGGTTTTTTGCAGGTGTTAATGGAGATACTTCGCATCCGGCTGATAAGAGAAAGCGTTCATCTTTGTGACGATTAACCAACTCACGACAGGCAGTTTCCACCTCAGTTGCCGAATTGTTCATGACCTCAATCGGATTGATATTTCCGCCGAGAATAACTTCAGGTCCGAGTACAGAACGAGCGTGGCTGATATCCACCTGGTAATCCAGGTCAAGAATGTCAAGTTGAAAGTCTTTATATGAGGGTAACAAATGGTTCGTATCGCCACAAACATGCAGCTTTACTTTAGCCCCCAGTTCATGGATGTAGGAAATTAATTCATGGTGCCGGTTTTTTACATATTGATTGTATGTGTGTGCATCTACCTGTGAGCAAACTGCATCACCAATCCCAATAATATTACATCCGGCCTCTATTTGGGCTTTGGCGAAATCTTTTCCTGTTTGCAGGCATTTATCAAGCAGAAGATTGCTGAAATCAGGATCCATCATCAATTGGATAAGCATATTCTCCATCCCTGTTAGATCGCAAGCTTCTGCCAGAGGTCCTTCTACCCAGCCGATCACGGGGACATCTCCATTTGTTTTTCTTGTCAACAATACACAGGCCTTGATCCTGTCCAGCGTTCTTTCAGCTTTGGTCACATTCGGCCTTTTAAGGTTCTTCACATCGTTGATGTTTGTGATTATAGTATCCAAACATCGTGGAACTCCATCGGCAACATATTTGATTCGTGCACCAAAGGCACTGGTCTCACGATAAGGATCAGAAATAACTCCTACCATATCTGTCTGAAATTCTTCCATGCAGGCCAGGTTAGCCTCTACTAAAACCCTGTAATCTGAAGCAAATTCGCCATAATTTTTACCAATAAATTCAGCCGCAAATTGCATGAGAATAGGACGAAAGAGAACTTTTTTGCTGGATTTCCCATTAGTAACAAGCGATTGAAAGAGTTGGTTTTTTGTCATACTTACAAATGTAACAAAAGAGGATAATTGCTGCTTACTAATGAGTAAATTGATGAAAATTTACTTATTACAACAGTACAGATGGAAATATTAATAGCAAATTCGAAGCGTGAGCTTGGAGAAAAAGCAGCCATTTCCGGAGCCGGATTCATTCGAGAGGCCATTCTGGCAAATGGAGTAGCTAATATTATTGTGGCTACCGGGGCATCTCAGTTTGAGATGTTGAGTGAGCTAATCCGACAGGATATTGACTGGGAGAGGGTTACTGCTTTCCATCTGGATGAATATATTGGTATTACTGAAGGCCATCCGGCTTCTTTTCGTAAGTACTTGAAGGAGAGATTTGTTGATAAAATTGCATTGAACAAGTTCCACTATGTTAATGGAGAGACCGATCCTCAGGCAGAGTGTATTCGTTTGGGTGAAATAATCAGCAAACATCCCATAGATGTAGCTTTTGTTGGTATTGGTGAGAACGGACACCTGGCTTTTAATGATCCGCCTGCTGATTTTGATACCGAGCAACCTTACCTTGTTGTAAAGCTGGATGAAAAATGCCGTCGCCAGCAGTTAGGCGAAGGATGGTTTCCAAGCTATGATGATGTTCCTGAAAAGGCCATTAGTATGTCTGTGAAGCAAATTATGAAATCGAAAACGATTATTTGTAGTGTTCCGGATATACGCAAAGCGGATGCAGTTAAGGGTTCATTGGAAGGGCCGATTTCTCCACTTGTTCCGGCATCGATATTACAACAGCATAAGGCTGTCTGGATGTATCTTGATAAAGAATCTGCGTTATTGATAGACTAGCCTTTGGATGCTAAGCCTCAGCATCCCGTGCCGTTATACTAGCTGTTCCGTCTTTCTTCCAAAACTCAGTTGAGTTTGTTTCCTCTCCGTAACCTCCGGCCTGATCAAGCTTAACCATCAGTTTGTCCAGAGATTTACTTTTTATATTGATATTATCCCTGATCAGCTTATGAATCCAGGAATTATTTGGTTTGTTGAACGGACAATTACGCTTGCAGTTAGAACAACTGAAGCCATTATAATCATTGCACGTTTCCGGGATAATGTACCATTTCTTAGTTCCGTTATTATTGGATACTGATTTTCCTTCCCAAGTTTGTCCTTCTGTACTAATTGATCCGCTTGGGCAGTCTTTGGCACAAATCATGCATGCCTCACAAAATTCTTTTACACCAAATCGGATAGGTGGATCAGGAATTAGTGGCATATCGGTAAAAACTTTTGCGATACGTACTCTGGGGCCATATTTTGGAGTTACGAGCAAACCATTTCTTCCTAATTCGCCTAATCCTGCATCTATTGCAATAGGAATACTGAGGGCTGTTCCATTTCCTGCAGGGATGGCCTGATAACCCAGTGCCCGAATAAACTCAGCCAGCTTATGTGAAGTTACAGCCATTCTTGAATACCCGTCTCCGGTTGCTGCTGAAGCCAAACGACCAGGAGAATTTGAGATGCCATCATAATCTTCTTCAAAAGCTAAGGCTATTACATTTTTTATTGTTCCAGGTATGACTTTCCTGTTTGACTCTTTTTCTGCATTGATATATTCATCATAAACCCATAATGGATTATACTTTGCGATTCCAGCCAGAGAAGCTCCATAAAATAGAGAAGCGTGCTTAATGGCTATAGAAATATCGTTCCAATTGAGGCTGATATCCGATGGATCCCATGGGCCGAGATCAGCCAGTTGTTTGATAGAATATGATTTTGTTTCCCAATTATAGAATGGATCCATGTGAGCAGTAGCCCAGGAAGCCTGCATTAAGGCATAGTCTAGGCGAGTTTGGTTTGGAACTTTCCCTTCTCCATCGATAAGATTGATCTGAAAAATACTGCGTCCGCCCTGTTTGTCACGTGTTTTATTGATTTCTTCCCTTCTAACAGGATCCCAACCATTTCTGGAAAAGACAGTCATCCGGTTACTCATATTTTTGATTACGTCTGGATTAATCTGGTATGGAAACTCCTTGCCTGATAAGACCTCAACAGGTATCTTCCCGTACTGCTCCTGATTTTCAACAAGAAAGCCATTGTCAGTTTCTGCTAATACTTTCGGAATTCCCAAACCAGTTCCAAGAGCTATTGAGCCAATGCCCATTTTTTTTAGAAAGTCCCTTCTTTGGATATCGTTCTTACTCATGATGCTGTGATTTAAAGAAAACAAACCGGGATAATAACACTCCACCGATGATTGAAACAAAACCGAAAATACTACCCAGTACCAAGGCAGCCTTCACAGCATTTTCATCGATGAAACCCTCGAACATTTTAAGAACAAATCCGGTATAGGCTAACCAGATAATGGTGATCATCCACTGCCACCATGAGACTTTTAGGTTTTTTGATCTGGAATAATTATACAAACCAAAGAATCCTGAAGCCATACCAATGCCAATCAGAATGCTAATCATAACTCCTTTTGTTTAATAAGTTACTCTGATAAAGATACTTATTAGCAGCCCTCCTGGATTGCTTTTTTGTATGTCCTTCAGCAGTTTAGAGCGTAGATTGCTTTTTAAGAAATATTGCATGGCCTCCACCAGGAGCCATATTTATCCTGAGCTTTGTTTCTGAATTAACACTAAGCTCACGAATTTGGTAAGACTCCTTATTGTTCAGGAAGTGAGTATTCTCAGCATCCTCATAGAGAGTGGCGCGGAATTCTGTTTTTGCAGGTAAGAAGCTCATATCCAGCTCTATATCCCTAGCGCTCCTGTTTGTCAGAGAACCAATAAACCAATCTCCCCCGGATCCTCTGGCAACAGAGATAAACTCTCCAATCTGTCCGTCCAATACTTTGAAGCTATCAAATTGTGCTGGCATCTTGCGAATGCAATCAAACAAATCATCTTTCTTCAAATATTCTTCAGGGCTATCTGGCATTATTTTCCATCCGCTATAATTCACAATGAGTTTAGCTACTTCAGCAGCAACTGTACCTGGAATCTCCTGAAAGACCTTAACTCTTGATACTGAGTTGTTGAAATCAAACCAACCATCACACATGTCGAGCGGACCAGCAATCATGTTTACAAATGGGGAGGTGACAGTTGTTTCAGGGAAATAGGATTTTTTGGCATCGGCCTGAGAGTGACAAAACTCTTTGGTCATCAGATTGGGCCAGGTGCGTCTATCTCCACTAGGAGGCACCGGATTATCGTGAAAATTTACCATGAGCTTGTATTTAGCGCATAACTCCACTACCTCCCGGGTGTGAACAACTTTCTCCTCGGGAGTCCCACGCATAAAACCATATTTCACTCCTGAGGCTCCCCAGTCGGCGAATTGTTTTATCACTCTTTCCAATCCAAACTTCTTGGCTCCTACATCATTCAGATAGAGAATTACTCCTACATCCTTTTCTTTGGCATACCGCATGCATTCTACAATATCTACGCCATCACGTGCGGATGTAGGGTCGGATGTTTCACTGAACTCTTCACCATACCAGTCGGCATCAATAAGCAAGTATTGAACATTATTTTCTGATGCAAAATCAATAAATCTTTTATGAGAAATCGTATTCAATCCATATTCAAACCCATCCTCTGCCTCATATCCCCATACTCTCCAGTCCCACATTGCTTTTCCAGGCTTAATCCATGATGTATCGTCGATTTTGCATGGCTCGTTCAAATTAACCAGGAGATTTGATTCAAGTAAGTCTCCGGGTTTTTCCCCAAGAATAAAGCTCCGCCAGGAGGATCGAAATGGGATAGATTCCTCAGATTGCAGCAGCAATAATTCTAAGTCATAATTTTCTCCACTTGCAGATAAACTAAAGGGAGCAAAGCGGATGATTTCTGCTTCGTGTATAGCCAGGTAAATGTTAGAACTGAATTCCATGACCATCGGCGTGCGGATTGTTTTGTCTTTTGAATTTGATCTTTTTAGCGGACCAGCGTTGTGGTTTTCTCCATTATAGGCCCACCACGTGAAATCACGATTAAACCTGAGTTGGGTGAGTTCCTTATTTATTTTGATTGGTTCATTGGTGTATTGCGTATGAAAGTTGTAACGATAAGCGAAACCGTCATTATAGCATCTGAAAATTAGTTGGTATCCGAGATTTTCATTACTCTGACTTCTAAGGCTGATTGAATACTCATTATAGTTGTTTCTGATCTCCTTGTTTTTCCCATTTATTGTTTGCCATATTTGATCTATGGTAGATCTTGACCAACCGTTAATCCTGACATTCTCAGAGAGGTCAGTATCGTTAATAAGAAGCCCGATCGGGGAGCTGTTTATTAATGTATCACCTGAATACAATACTGAGAATTGTATTTGATTATCAAGTTGAGAAAAGCTAATGCTGATATTCTTGTCTGGTGAATACAGAGTCTTTGTTTGGGATGAAAAACAAGAGCTCAAAGCGAAAAAAAGGATAGATAACAGAATTGTATTTTTCATAGTAGCCTCAAAAATCCACATCCTTTGTCAGAAAACCAAATTGCATATCAAAAAAAAGGCCACCCAAAACGGGTAGCCCTTCTTTCAAAAAAAATCGAAATTATTATTGTACGTAATCGTAACCCATAATGTAGCTATCAGCCCAATGAGGATAACCATCCCGGCTAATAAGATCAAGGAACATTCCACTGGCACCATAGAGTAATGATTTGGCATCGTAGCCCAGTACTCTCAGGTAAGCAGCCATGTTTGCACTGGTTTGGCCGGTGTAACAGTAAACAACAACGGTTTTGTCAGTTGGAAGAGTTTTCAAATCTTCTGCCAATTGCATTGCAACTTTCGGAGTGTATTGCATTGCTCCGGGGATATGTCCCGGATCTGTATAATGAGCTTCACTCCAGTAATTTACAACATAGTAGTTTGCAGGAGCACCGAAAACTTCAGCAGCAGTAACTTTTGCAGCACCAAATCCGGCAGTGTTAACTACATCAATTTGGAAATCCAGAATATCCTGACCAGTTTCGAATCCGGTTGAAAGAACAGGTAATTCGCCTAATGGTCCTTTAGCAGTTGCATCAGTAGTAATTTGAGTAGAGTAAGTGTTGCCTACATTACCTGGCCATGAACCAGCAAAATCAACATGCCATGAACACATTCCCCATTTCATTGAGAAAACATTTCCATATCCGCTAATTCGGGCAAGACATGTTACAAAGGCAGCTGTCTGTCCTGAATAACAAACGATTGCAACTTTTTCATAAGAGGCTGCATCAATTCCACCAAGGTGAGCAAGAACACCAGCCGCTCCAACATTCACGGCATTCTCGATATGACCGGTAGCGAAGTCATCAGCGGAACGGATATCAATGATATACACCTGATCAGTCAGATTCAGAGTGTATACGCCTTCTGCAGTAACAATAGCAGGCATGTTGACGCTTGGATAATCAACACCTAAGGGTGAATCGGCACTTTCAAGATACTCAACCAGCACTTGAGATTCTATAACATCCTTTTGGCAGGATGACAAGAACAAAGAAACAAATAGTACACCAAGTACTAGAAACTTTAGATTTTTCATTTTGATGATTTAATGGATTATAGTTTTATTAAAAGTTGAATAATTACAATGTGATTATTGGATCCATGATGAGGGTAGATTACCGTCAACTGTAATCCCTGTAGTGGCAGATTTCTCCCAGTCAAGCAGATTCTCCTCAAAGAGAAACAGGTTCTTATTTATCAGCACACCATCTTCATTGCGTATATGACAGTTCGATGAACATGAGGCGCCATCAGCAACTTCTGTTCTGGTAGTCCAACGCAAGATGTTATGCGGAGTGGTATAGTTATACGTAGGGAAAGCATCAAAATTAGCATATTCTGGTACGCCATATTTCTCCCAGCTATCAGGGGCACTCAATGTACGCCGAACAAGAGTAAATTTGTAATCTTTTATAACATCCGGAATTGGATTCATGGCAATCTTGAAATCCATATACGCTGGCACACGTGCGCCTTCACCGTGAATATGACAGCTGGCACAATTGTTATAATCTTGAGAATGACATACCTGGCAGTTGAAGTCGTCAAAATGCTCAGCATGGTACATATTGCTGGATTCTTGTCCGGTATGACAATCAACGCACTTAGGCAAGCCTGAGTATGCATAACGCTGATCCACAGGCTTTCCGTCTCCATGAAGCTCATGTCCGCTATGGCAATCAGTACAGGTTAAGCCACTTTCTGTTAAATGAACATCAGGCTGTGTGCCAGGCTTTACCCCAAGGAAAGCATGACCCCCTCTTGAGGTATGACAAGTAACACAAACGGTAATCATATCAGGAGTCTTGGTGAAGCTGTGTCCTTTGGCTAATCCTCCTCCTCCGATTTTTGGTCGGTTAACATGGCAATTTCCGCAAGTACCATGACAAGTTGCACAGTTTGCATTGTATCCTTCTATCTGATGAGCAGGGAGTTGATCAAAATCTTCTGCACCACTTAGTCCACTTCTGATGGCAACCTTTCGTTTCTGCCCTGTTCCATGATGCAGGCTGGTAGTGAAGTTATCAGCAATTTCTTTATGACAGGTTCCACATTTATCCTGGTAATTATCAGATGGATGCTTAATGAAATTGCCAGAATGGGCATGTAGCTTATTGGCGGTGCCATCAACACCATTATGACAGCCGGTACAGCCAATAGCATAGTGACCAGACGACTTGTAGTCTTCATATCCGCTTCCACCCAGGAATACTCGGTCATATGGCTCATAATGAGGAGCAGTTCCTCCACAACCTCCGGCCGGTGCCGCAGTGTCAGGTGAGTATATCTCCTGTAGGTGTGCATAGTTGGTGTGACAGGATTCACATGAGGCAACTGCCCCATCCGGATCCTCTTCGTAACATCCAGTCATTAAGAAAACTCCTGCTAAAAGAACTCCTAAGAGCCGTAAGTGTTTGATATTAAGTGTCATTAGTTATGGTAGTTGAATTGAGTTAATAACATTTCGTGTTGTTGTAAAGATGCTGGATTCGCATCAATTCCTGACAAAAATATCCCTGATGTTAATTCTAAAACAATGTGTTATGTGATAGTAAAAAAACTGATACAGATCAATATTATCTCTGACTTTTTTGTAGATTTGTCCAGGATGACAAGAAACGAATAATGGAGTTGAAGAATCAATTTACCGGGTGCACAATAAGTGATCATCCCTGCAAATGTTTTGACCAACTGACTGAGGAGGAAAAAAAGTATTTGGATGAACACTCTGTTACGATAAATTACAAAAAGAAAGAAGTAATTTGCAAGCAGGGAGGTTTCGTTTCTCATGTTATGTTTGTCACAAGAGGGCTTGTTAAAGTTTTTATTGATGATGGGGAGAGCACACTGGTTCTTAAGATTATTCCTGGAGGGAATTTATTAGGTCTGGCTTCGGTTTCTGAGGAGCAAAACACTTATAGGTATTCGGCTCAAGCGTATATTGAAACTGAGATCAAGCAGATAGATGTAAAGGTTTTCAGGGAATTAATCGGCAGGAATGGAGATTTTGCCCGAGAGGTGATTGAAATTTTGAGTGCTAATAGTGTACAGATATATGGCAGATTCTTTTGTCTTACTCACAAGCAAGCCTATGGCAGACTTGCAGATATCCTCCTTTGTTTATCAGATCGGGTATTTAAAAATGCTGAATTTGAATTACCTCTTTCCAGAAAAGAATTAGCTGAGCTATCTGGGATGAGTTCTGAAACTGTTATACGCATGCTCAGGAAATTTAATGAGGAGGAATTAATTGCCCTGGATGGCAAAAACCTGAAAGTGTTGAATTATGATCGACTGAAGCGCATCAGCGAAACAGGATAAAAACAATCGGGCCTCAACAAATGCTGAGACCCGAAAGTATAAGTTATCTGATAATCAGTTTCTGTGTTTTAATCCCGGTTTTTGTTTCCAGAATAATGAAGTATATTCCTTTGGACAAATTCTCTTTAATTGTTTCTTTATATCCTAAGGCGGACTCAATAGATTTTGAGTAGACTGTATGGCCTTGTATATCAATTAGTTTAATGCTAAGTTGAGAGCTGGTAGCATTGGTGACTTCAACTGTAAACATTCTGCTGTTACTGAATAA
>JAYEFL010000038.1:0-19250 GCA_034658635.1 Bacteroidota bacterium
CTCTTTTACTGACAAAGTCAATAGAGATCAAGTCTCATAATGGAATTAAACAAAAGCTAGGAGAGGTATTTGTTCTTCCAGGAATTATCACGAAGCATCATGCCAAGGTTTTTAGTGTACTTGCCGATTTCTGTAATAAAGGAGATTATGATGATCTGTATGAATTTAGCAGAGATATTATTGAAAGCCTATTGGTACCAACCAAGGAATACATCGATCTGCTGGAAAAGCTCATAATAGAATAAGCCAGCCCATAATAAATAGGCTATACCCAACAGCTTTGCCGCAGGTGCAACACAAAGCTGCAGTGTATAGCCCAAACGTAAGCAAGCTTGGAAGAGAGAGACACAAAGAATAAAATTGAAAGACAGAATGGATAATGATTTCGACAATTATGACATAGAAGAATGGGAAGGCGATTATCAGCTTATTCAAGAAGAAGACTGGTCTGGTTTAGTCAAATTAAGAAAGCAAAGAGCTGAAAAACATCCTTACGATTTGCACTATCAATGGAGTTATGGAGAGGCTTTGGTTTTTAATCAAAAATTTAAGCAAGCTCTGGAATTTTTAACCCCCATTTACAAAAGAGAACCAGATTATCCAGATGTCATTCAGTCAATTCTTGATGCACTTTATGGATTAGGGAAAACAGAACTCGATTTTGATTGGATTGAAAAGCCCGAAGTTCTTAAACTGAATGACGAAACAAAAAGCTTGTGCAAAGCATTTCTGAAAAATAAAAGAAAATTTGTTCCATTTCTTTCAGTATTTGAACATTTGATATTTCAATCGAACTATTTAATATTCAAAGTACAAGATTTATACGAATATCTAAAGACTGATTTTCATTTTGAATTTTCTGGAGATGAAAAAGAATTTTGGGGTGTCGATATTAAACTTTTAAAAAAGTGAATAGGATAGATCTAAAAAACAGAATCTTAAAAATCAGTAATCAATTGATATCTGATAAAGGATTCATTTGTTCAATAGATATTTTATGTGAATTGGATTATTTAAATAATGCTCAAATAAAAGACTGGAGACTTGGAAAAGTACAATATTTAGAAAAGGTTTGTGGCACTAATTTAGGGAGACTGTCATTCATAAACATGACCATTAAAGAAATAGCAAAAGACCAAAATTTAAAACCTTCTTGGACTGCTTATAATAAATTTGGGAAAGGAGTAAAAACCAGGCTAATTTTTAGTAAAACAAAAGATGAAAATATTGAGAATGCTTATGCAACTCATTACATTGATACAGAAATAATTAAGGAGTTAAAAAGAGATAAGGCCAGCTTATAACAATAGCTCAAACTGCATTAAAACGCAGTTTAGCCTGGCCGTTATTTTGTATATAAGAGATTCAAGTCTCTGTTACCCTCTTTCTCTGTATACCAATCGGTGCTCAGAACTCCGCCACTAGTAGCCCAGTTGGCGAATTTGTTGTATCCCTTGATGATGTCTTGCTTTTCCTGCGGATGTAAGAATTCACTAGGGATGTTCAACACCCAGGGAAGGTTATGCTCTGACTGATAATACTTTGACTGTGAAGGATTGGTGTCATCCTGATTGCCCCCAAAATAACTACTATCGGCCAGATCAGTCCCTTGTTTTCCTGGCAGATGTATTTCTTTTCCTCTTTCCCCATCAATGATGATAAAAGGATTGTAGGGTTCAGGACCTAGTTCTGCCAATGATAATGTTCTGGTAAATTCCACCACAATGGAAATGGTCTGCGGTTCAGATTTTGGATCAGACATAACCGTATTTACCCCTGATCCATTTCCAACGAATGGAAGAATCTGGTAGGCATCTTCGAACAATACGATGACTGCATTTGACTGTCTTGACTCCGTTCCATTAGAGGATAGATTAACATACTCATAGTTTTCACTTAAACCTGAAACAGATTTGATCAAAGAGGGAGATATCGGAAGTTCAATTCCAAAACCATTTCTGTAAGAAGCTCCAATCGCCATTACCCTAATATCAATTGCCATTTTTACCACCCGATTGTTCGGATCTGCCATATTATGAAAATGATATTGTAGCACCAGATCGTTGAAGTCAAAATCACCATAAGCGGGCCATAAATCTTCCGCCACAATAGTACCAAAGCGATTTTCAGCAGGGTAATGATTATTATAAGCCAATGAAGGATCATCCGGATAGTCATCAAAAGTATCAGAAACACCATCATTGTCCTTGTCTTCAGGAGTATCGATGGATGGAATATCTGTTACATCAATCGCTGTAATAGGATTTGCAGCCACATAAAAAACAGCATCATTAAAATCATCATCCGTATTGTCTTCTCGCTGTAAATCTTCAAATCCAATGAGCAGAAGATCATTCTCATCATCATGCAAGAGTACCATATGCTGCTTGCGATTTTCTGAAATCTCTGGGTTGAAACGCCGATCAGAAAAATAAATATTTTGATCTTTGAAATTGCCACTGGAACTGTATCCATTCGCCAAGATAACCCAGCCTAAGGTCTGACCGGGTTCAAATTGGCCCAAATGGACTTTATCTCCAGACCTGAGACCTCCGCCACTACCCAAAAAGGATACATTGGGGAAAATAATTTTGATTTCTTCAATATCTTCTTTTGTCACAGGAGGATTGTCTTGATCATACACATAAAATCCCAGAGTATTTTTGTATCCAGCTCCTTCATGCACAAAAGTAACCCACACATCTGCTGCTTCTTTGATGATAATATTTGACTGATTTTCCGCCTCCAGATAACTAGGGTGACTTTCAGGTAGTGCTTTACGTTCTGGCAGGGATGCATTGATATTATTCAACAAAGCCTGGGAAATCTGATCTCTTTCAGGTTCCAAATAAGTAGGTACCCCGTAGTTATCCCAACTCCCAAGAAGTAAATAGGTGAATCCGGACTTTAAGACTCGGTTGTCATTTTTTGGTACAACAGGTTCTATTACAGTGGATTCACCATAGGTAAAGTCTATTAAGCTTCCTTCCACTGGTACAATGCTCACACGTGGTAACCCCAGGTAATTTGTATACAAATAAATCTGGTTGATGTGTAAAGGTATCTCCAAACTGGCTTGAATGGATCCTTGCTCATCACTTACCAAAGTCTTGCTAAAGGATGCATCTGCATTGGGTTCTTCGTTCGTACCCGGATCTTCAAAATAGACTCTTATGGGTACATTTGACAACGGGTAATCTGCATTTTGAACCAAAACGGATAATTGTACAGTTTCTGATATACGAAACTCAAAATCATCAGGAATGGCCAAATCCCTGGTAGACTTAGGCTGATCGTCAATAATAGTTTCGTAATCAGTACAAGCTGCTACTGAAACAATCAATAATAAGATAATTACTCCCTTTTTCATCTGTTTATATTTATTTTAATTTGTCGTATGTAGCTCACATAACAAAAATAATCATCCGCGTGTGCGTCAAAATAGTTTTCCTTTTGTCATGTTCGGTTCATATTCCTATTCTTTTTTGTTAAGGGGCACCAATAACTATGCCAAACGAGGAATCTGAACTTCTAACTAACTGTTTTCATGACCATTATATGATTTTGTTCAATCTTGAGTCTTCCGCACCGTGGAGTTGTTCCTGATTCTGGACAGCATTTTGCGAGATTTACAGCATACCGTCATCATTCCCTTGTCCTCCGAAGATGTAGATCAGACTATCAATCACAACCATGGAATGGCCATGGCGTGCGGGTGGCAAGTCTTATTTTCATAAGGCAAACCTTTGGCTATTTGATTACTATTTTATGAAAAATTAACACTTATGAGTGACAAAAAGCATAGGAATATACAAAAATTAGGATATGTAGATACTTATATCTATCATTGTTCCCTAAATTTTTAACACAAATAATTATGATGAAAGTTTTACTTAAGACTTATGTTATCGTCCTATTTGTGGCCTTTGTCTTTGGAACACAGGGTGTTAAGGCCCAGTTAGGGACTCCGGTTGCCTACACTATTTCTGGTGTGGTGACAGATGGTTTCAATGGTGAAACCATACCGGGAGCAACAGTTATGATTGCCAATACCGGTTATGGGACTGCGACAGACCATAACGGTAATTTTTCTTTTCCAGCGTATTTGAAACCTGATACTTACACACTGCTGTTTAGCTTTGTGGGTTTTAAATCAGTGGAACAGGAATTGGTTCTTGCAGAACAGAAAACTTTAACTGTTGATGCAAAACTGACAAGCGATATTACCGGCCTTGATGAGGTGGTAGTAACGGGTACTTCAGGATTTACCAAGAAAAGCCAACTTGGTAACTCTATCTCTACAGTTAACAGCAATGACTTAGGAGCCTCAGGATCTGTAAGTATAGATGCTGCACTTCAGGGTAATGTTGCCGGAGCCCAGGTAATGAGAAATTCTGGAAATCCTGCCGGTGGTGTTTCTATTCGCCTGAGAGGGGCCAGTACTGTTGTTGGTAGTTCTGATCCTCTTTATATCATCGATGGTGTTATAGTGAATAACAATTCAACGCAATTGATTAATCTGGGAGGTTATATGCAAAACCGAATGGTTGATATTGACCCAAAAGATATCGATCATATTGAGATTTTGAAAGGAGCTGCAGCCGCAGCTATTTATGGTTCTCGTGCGAGTAATGGTGTAATTCAGATCTTTACTAAAAGAGGAGTTGTTGGGAAACCAAAAATCACTTTTTCTAGTAGTGTGAATTCAAACCAGGTGAGGAAGACATTACCATATAATGATGCTCAGCTGATGTGGGATCCTGATAATGCAGGGGCTGCTATTCCTGCTACCAGATATAACTATCAGGATTACATGTTTGAGAATTCTTATGGGTATGAGAATTACATTTCGGTTACAGGGGGACAGGGAAATACCAAATATCTTGTATCCGGATCTCAATTGAATAATGGTGGAATTGTTAAAAATACAGATTTTAAAAGAAACAACTTCCGTGTACGTATTGATCAGGTGATCAATAGTTGGGCATCTATTTCTGTAGGAACAATGGTTTCGAAGAATTCAAGTCATGAAATGCCAAATGGAAAAAACTATGGTCCTATTACCAGTCTCTTGTTTGCCGATAATTTGAATGATCCTAGTCCGGTGGATGGAGTTTATCCTGGTATCGGTTGGATGGCAAATCCTTACGAGGCTATTGACCGGATCGATGCACCTCAGAAAAACTCGAGGTCTGTGAGTGATATTCAGCTTAAGCTTACCCCGCTTAAGGGACTTGTTGTGAACTATATATTTGGTTATGATAATGCATTTTCTGATGCAAGATTATTCGTGCCAGTTGGGTTCAATACAAAGCCAAATGGATTATCAGAAAAGGCAACCTTTGCGAACACAATATATAATTCCGATATCAATGCTTCCTATTCCTTTGATATCAGTTCTTCGATCAAATCTACAACAGGTGTGGGTTATTCCTATCAATATGATGAAACTGAGTACTTTGCTATTCGTACAGATCATCTTGGACCGGTTTCTACCGTAACCGATGCAGGAACAGTTGTTGGGCGATCAGATTATCGCACTCAAAGATCAATCTGGGGAGGATATATTCAGGAAACTCTAGGTATTAGCGATAAAATATTCCTGACTCTTGCAGGAAGAATGGATGGAGCATCCACTTTTGGTGTTGATCAAAGACAACAGTTTTATCCAAAAGCATCCGGATCTTACATCCTTTCAGAAGAAGATTTCTTCACGAATAGTGTTGGAGGCATTTTTGATTTATTTAAACTAAGGGCATCCTGGGGACAAGCAGGTAATCTTTCTGCTCTTGCACCTTATTCAATCTACACCAGCTATACTCTGGCACCAATAAATGGACAGACTGGTCTGGTTGCTCCTTATACTGCTGGAAACCCTGGTTTAAGACCAGAGCGACAAACAGAAACAGAACTCGGTTTAGACATGGGTTTGTTTAATGGCAGATTGGGGATTGAGTTTACCTGGTATAAGCAAAATATTGAAGATCTCCTACTTCAAAGAAGTCTTGCTCCATCAACAGGTTTTGGCCTCCGCTATGAAAATATTGGTACAATGACCAATACAGGTGTAGAGCTTATGGTTAGGGCTGAACCTGTTCGTAATCAGGACTTCAGATGGTTAGTAACTGGAATATTCAGTCAAAATAAGAACCTGGTAACACACGTTGAAGGTGGAAAACTTGACCTTGGAATGTGGGGAACTTCTATTGCACAATCCGGGCAACCGCTGGGTATCTTCTACGGCTATTATTTTGCCACCAATCCTGATGGAACTTTATTGCTCACTGCAGATGGATTTACACAGAGAGCTAAAGGACATTATGAAGATATGACCCTTCCTGATGGTGAGGTGATTCCTGTTGCTGTTCAGGATTACGATAGTGACGGACAACCATCGGGTTCAAACCTCAAAAAGATAATTGGTGATCCTAATCCTGATTGGGTAGCCTCATTGACCAACGAGTTTAAATACAAAAATTTAAGCCTTTTTGTGAAGATTGATGCTGTTCATGGCGCAAATGTGATGAGTTGGGATAAGAGGATGTTTAATCTCTTCCCAGGAGGAGATGCCACTGCTATGGAGCTGAATGGCGACTTGCCAAAAGGTAGTGCTCGTCCTAATTTCTTCATTTATGAGTCATTTATTGAAGATGGTTCTTTTGTGAAACTGAGAGAGGTTTCATTGAGTTATGATCTTGGCCTGGACTCTGACTGGATTAAGAGCTTAAGGTTCACCCTCAGTGGTAGCAACCTGATGTCTTATGATAATTATTTCGGATTTGATCCTGAAGTTAATACTGAAGCTCAGAGTAATGGAGTTCGCGGACAAGATATGGCAAATGTGCCTATTCCTCGTATCCTTAAATTTGGTTTGACAGCCACTTTTTAATTAAAAAATAATAATAAGATGAAATATATTGTAAAAATATTTGGATTAATTCTATTGGTTGGAGTTATGCTTACTGCCTGCCAGAAAGAATTCCCGAACGTTAACGCACCATCTGATGATCAGATTTTTAATGACAAAGATGGATTGATTGCTGCTTCTATCGGACTCGTACAACATTTTACTACTTCAACCTTATCTCCGGTTGTTGAAGTTCCCGGGCTTACAACAAGAGAAATGGGAGTGTCAAGTACTTATGTTACTCCTATGGAGCTGACCAATGGAGGTACAGCTCTGAGTGGAGAGAATGCCGGAGTCATCCGTCTGTGGAGCAGATTGTTGCGAGACAAAGGAATGGCCGAAGCTATTTTAGCCAGTGTGGATGGTGTTGATTTAAGTGCCGGTACAAAGAGTGGGGTCAATGGATTTTCAAAATTCATGAAAGCTATCACTCTTGGGTATATGGTTATGAATTTTGAGCAGGCTCCGATTGATAATGGAGTGGATGCTCAATTTAGTGACCGTGCTTCAGTTTTGGCTGAATCTGTTAGTTTGCTGAACAGTGCTCTTGCTGAAGTGACTGCAAATCCTGTTTCATCCGAATTCCAGGATAAAGTAATTCCAAGCATTGATCTTGAAAATTCAATTAATGCATTCTTAGCAAGGTATAACCTCTATCTTGGAAATTATGCTGAAGCCATTGCTGCTGCTAATAAGGTAGACCTTGAGTCTACATCAGAGTGGTGGTTTGATGCCAGTGAGAATCAGAATCCAGTTTATGGTTTTGCTGTAAATGGTGAGCCTGATACAAAGCCAAGAAGTAATTTTGGTATTATGGTCAATTCTGGTGCCGTCTACGAGGAATATGCTCTGGAGGCTGGTGATGGTCGATTGACATTCTATATGGATACCACAGTACATGAGAACTCACTTCCTGAATTTGGAGGCTATGAGGTTCATAATCTTACCGGATTCTTTGGTACTGCTGACAAGAAGATCCCTGTGTATTTACCAGGAGAGATGATTTTAATCAAAGCTGAAGCCTATGCTATGCAAAATCAGTTAGGTGATGCTGTAACTCAGATTGATCTCGTACGTCAAAAAACAAATGATGTGTTTGGTGTAAATGCTGGTCTTGGAGCATGGACAGGTGACGCAGCAGATGCTGATGATATTTTGAATGAAATCTATATTCAAAGATGTATTGAGCTCTTTATGAGCGGACAAAGATTTGAGGATAGCAGAAGAATTCACTCTGCTTTTACTCCATCAAATGGGCAAGATATACTTAGTGAAAGAAATAGAAATTATTATCCTTACTCTTACGAGGAAAGGAATAATAATCCTAATTGTCCGGCTGACCCGAGTATTTAGGTTGATAAATTGATTGAGAATAGGGCTTCTTACTTAGTGAGAAGCCCTTTCCTATCTTCCACAAACCCACCAGTCAACCTGGTCAGATTAGTATGTGACTGAATAAGAGCATAAATGGCCTGAACCTTTTGTAATGCTGCATTCAAGTAAAGTAGTTGAATGTCTCTGTAATTAAATGAGTTAATTGCTCCTGAGCGGAGTTTATCTTCTGCTATGCCCAGGTTGAGTTCTGCTGCTTTGACACTTTCTGTGGCTACATCAAGTTGTGCTTTCCTGATCACATAAGCATCTAACTCATTAAGCAAGTGATTACTGACCAGGTGAACCATTTCTTTGGTTTCCGTTTGGGCAATCGTTTCATTGATCTCTGAAATCTGTCGGGTACGGTTGCGACTACCACCGGTATACAGGTTATAAGTCAATGAGAGGTTAGCGTAGGGTGTCATCCCGGCTGCAGTTGTGTTGCCAGTGCCAGGAATATACTGATTAGTGAAAGAGTTATCTAAACCTGACGAGAAACTAACAGAGGGGAAATAGGACGCATCCGCTAGTTTTCTGTCCTCTTTTTTAATTTGTAAATTAATGTACTGATTCTGAATAGTATGATTACTTGACTTCATTTTAGCCAGTAAATCATCTGCAATAAAATTCTGGATAGCATGCTCAAATGGATCTGTCAACTCCCATGAGACATTTGGGTCTTCTGCCAATAAAAAACTCAGGTTACGCATAGCTGTTTTAACCATAATCTCTTGGTTTAACAGTTGGTATTGATCACCAAGGAACAAATTCTTAGCCTGCAGAACCTGATATGTGACACTACCTCCATAATCTTTTTTCAATTGCTCAGCCTTATATCGCTCATCCGAAAGCTCCATTACTTTTTGAAATACTCTTCTAAGCTCCACTTGTAGTAGTGTAGAATAGTAGGCCTCAATTACGTCCTGTATAGTATTTTCTACAATCACTGCTGATCTACCTTTTGCGAGGTCTTCAAGAGATTCAAGTTTATCTTTGGTAATTTGAACTTTGAAGCCATTAAATAGCACCCAGTGCATCCCAACTCCTCCGGATATCCTGTTAGTGCCGTAATTATCATCAGAAGAGATGTTGAAATTGTTAGCAGAAGAAAGATCCATATCGATAGAGGGGTAGCGACCTGCTTGTCCCCATGCATTAGAAATACCAGCTATCTCAGCATCATATTTTGAAATACTGATTCCGTAATTATTCTCCAGGGCAATTTGTATTGCTTCAGACAGACTCAAAGAGACAGGCATTCTTTGATTTATTTGCTGTGCCTTTGAGGAATTGATCTGGATAGTCAGGATGAGAAATGCAGCCAGGGAGATATATTTTTTCCAGTTCCGTTTTATAATCATTTCACTAAGTTTTTAAAGTCGCCGTTAGCGCGGTATTTATTGTCTCTTTTTGCATGTATGACGGCTATTTCAACGTCTTCTCTTTCTGGTTTTACACCTGTCCAGATTCTGAAAAGAAGTACTTTGAAATCATTCAGAATCATTATAAGAACTGGGAAGAAGATTAGGATAAAGACGGTTCCTATAGCTACTCCATATGCCAAACTAATAGCCATTGGAATCAGAAACTGAGCTTGTACACTTTTTTCAAGGATAAGTGGGAAGAGACCAATTGTGGTAGTAAGAGATGTTAGCAATATAGGTCTTAGTCTCAGTTTTCCGGCTTCTACAACAGCCTCAACAACATTTTTCCCTTCACCTAACAATCTGTCGTATTTTGAAAGAAATACAATAGCATCGTTGATAATCACTCCGGTCAATGCGATAATTCCCCAAAAACTCATTATGGAAATCGGTTGTCCATGGATTCCATGTCCCCAGAATACTCCCAACATTGCTAATGGGATCATCATTATTACAATTAGTGTTTGCCATCCACTCTTAAAGTGGATCATCATGACAAAGATTATCAGGATAAATGCAATAAGGAAATACTTCATGATTTTATCCATAGCTTCATTACTTGCCTTCTGCTGTCCCTGGTAAATAAAATGGACCCCCGGATATATTGCCATTAGGTCAGTCATAATTTCATCACCGATTTGATCCAGGATTTCAGGAACAGGAGCTCGAGGGTCAACCGTTTCGGCTTCTACCCTGATTTCTCTTGCACCATTATAATGGTTAATGGCTACAGGTCCACGTTCAAGATGATAATCAGAGAGTTCAATAAGGGGATATTCTCCAAATGCAGTTTTGATCTTCATCCTTTCCATTTGTCCGAGTGTCAAACGATCAGTTAGAGGATATCTGACCCAGATTCTAAGTTCATCCCGACCTTCCTGAAGCCTTTGTGCCTGGCCTCCGTAGAACCCCTGACGAACCTGACGAGCAATAGCGTTTTCATCAAGACCAAGGAAATAGGCTTTTGGTTTGAGATCAAGCCTTACTTCTTGTTTTCCAAGTGCAACATTTTCAGTGATGTTTTTGAGCTGTGGAAGTTCTGTTAGCCGTTTCATTAAATAGCTTTTTGCTTCGTCTAGCTCAGCCAAATTCTGTGATAGTAATCCTATAGAAACAGGAGAACCCCAGCGATTTCTTCCACTTGCAGTGAACTTTATGGCCTCAGGAACTGGTCCGATTTTTTGTCTTACTCTATTAGCAATATCATGACCAGAGATTGGTAAGTCCCCAAGATCTCTTGGGAAAACGTTAATGCTTCCGGCATGTGCTCCGATTTCTTGTCCGCTGAAGGCAGTTCCCAGATTTGTATTTATTCTTTCAATAACATCATCCTCTTGTTCAAGATCCCGTTTAAGATCCTCATTGACAGCCCAAATAGCTTTCTCAAATCTTTGAAGATATTCATAGGTAGTTTTCTCACCATCACCCGGAGTAAAAGCTACGTTCACAGCAAAGCGATCAAAGTCAATCATTGGAAAAAAGGTGTTTTTTATGTGTCCCCCAAGAAATAATCCCATGGTAATCAGTACCATTGCAATTGGAATCCCTATTACAGCCCATCTCCAGCGTATTAACCAGTGCAAGGCATGTTGGTATATATTGTCACGTAACCAAATAATGAAACCTTCTGAATACTTTTTAATTCCGCGACTTTTTCTATCACGTTTCTTAATATTTAAGACCTTTTTATTACCCAGGTGAGCCGGTAATACAAGAAAGGCTTCAAACAGTGAAAATGCTAAAGTTCCGATAACCATAAGTGCCATTTCAAGCATCATTTCCATTCTGGTGCCAGTAAGGAATAAGAGAGGCATGAATGCAATCATAGTAGTTGAAACAGATGTTATAACAGCTGGCATAACCTCCACTGCACCATCTACAGCAGCTTGTTTTGGGCTTTTTCCCATTTCAAAGTGCTGGTAAATATTCTCCGCTATCACAATTCCGTCATCAACCAATATTCCAATTACTAATATCATTCCGAATATTGACATTGAATTGAATGTTACCCCCATGAAGTGGGCAAAGATGAACATAGCCAGGAATGAGAACGGAATACCAAAGGCAACCCAGAGTGAAAGTCTGAAACTCAGGAACAGACCGAGAGATATGATAATGAGAACAAGTCCGATAAATCCATTTGTTGTCAAAAGGTTTAAGCGACTTTCAACTATATCAAGATAGGCACGTGACAAAACAATTTTCACGCTATTATCCTCTGCGTTGAATTCTTCAATATACTCTCTTGCAAAGTCAGTAATAGCCTCTAAATCTTCTTCAGGGAGCTTCTCAACATTTATTGTTACTGCCGGTTGACCGTTAACCCATGATTTATTCGAGTTTTCCGCAAATTTCTTCTTTACCTGAGCAACATCCCTGATCCTCAGGAAACCTCCATCAACATTACCCTTCAGGATGATATCTCCAATTTTATCAGGATCAGCACTTCTGGATCTGAGCCTTATCAATAATTCCTCATCGTCTGATCGAATCTGTCCTCCGGAAATATCCTGATTATTATGCTGAATAGCCCTGATAATCTGATCGAATGTCAGATTGTATCTCAGTAGATTTTCTTCACTTATCTCAACGGAAATCTCTAACGGTGGATATCCGGAAAGACTTATTTGACTGATACTGCCTGAATTAAAAAAATCTTCTTCTATTCTCTGAGCGTATTTTTTTAGAGTCATCAGATCAACCTGATATCCATCCTCGGCCACTACATTCAGGCTAAGTGCCATTGCTCTTGATCTGAGTTTGGCCACAATTGGTCGTTCTGCTGCCGAAGGGAATGATGAAATTCCGTCAACAGCATTCTTGACTTCCATGAGGATTTCATTGATATCATATTCTCCAGTTGTCTCTATACTCACTCTTGCCGAGTTTTCAGAAGAAGTGGAATTGATTTCTTTTATACCGATTATACCACGGATCGCTTCTTCAATTCTTGAAGTTACACCTTCTTCCATTTCAACAGGAGACGCTCCCGGATAGAAAACGGATACAGAGATCATTCGACTTTCAGTTTCCGGAAAGAAGGATTTATGCATTGATATCATAGATATGCCACCCGCCAGGATAACGAATGCTATCAATAAGTTTGCATATACAGGGTAGGCTACGAACCGTTCAATTATTTTTCTCATAGTCAGCCTCTATTTATGTTTTTTCTGATTTTGTTTTCCAGACCCCTTAGCTTGTGTCTGGGTTTCACCGAGTATTGAAACTGCAGATCCTTCCATTACATTGATTAATGGTTGGGTTACCAGAGTAACACCTTCCTTGAGCCCTCTGAAGAGCAGTGTTTTCTCATTGGTTTTAATGATATTGATCTCTCTCTTCTGAAGTCGACCATCGATAATAATGAAAACCTCATTGTTATTAAAGACTGCATTCCTGTTAACTTCCATCACATTGCTGACTGCCTGCCCTTTGAAAACTGCGCTCAGATATTCACCGGCCAGAACGGGGTCAGATTGTGTATTGTTGATTTGAACAAAAACTGATTGCGATTGGGTGCCCGGATCAACAAACTGACTTTTGCGAATTACTTTTCCAGACCATTCCTTACCTCGTTTATCGGATACAATTCTTACAGGATCACCAATTTGTACAAACTCTGAATGAAATCTTTCCAAAGGAATTTCCAAATCGAGTATATCAGTCTGGATAGCTATGGCAACACGACCGCCCATGTTAGTATAAGCTCCTGACTCTAGTAGAACTTCGGTATATGTGCCATTGAACGGAGCATACACACTTCTTCTTTGTAAGCTTAACTCATCTTTGTTAATTACATAATACTCACTAAGGATGTTGCGACTGGCAAGAAAGGTTTTAAATGCATTATTCTCAAGGCTCGGAAGCTTTGGTAATGGCTGGTCAAGATTAATAGATTGATAAAAGCTGTTGAAGTCATTTTCAAAATCGGGATAATCAATATGTATATCGGGCAGAAGGTTGACCAATAAGGTGAGATATTGACTCTTCCTTGCTTTAAGTGCAAGAATAGTTTCATCAGGATAAATCGTAAATAACAAATCTCCTTTTTGAAATTGAGCTCCTTTCTTCAAAGGTATTTTGCTCACATTGATTTTTCCTGATGCTTCTGAAACTATATCCAGCTGAGATATAGAAGCCACGCGACCTGGTGCTTCAACCGGAGAAATGCTTTCCATATATTTAACCTCTTCAGCATTTACGTAGCGAACGAGCTCCTTTTGAGGTCTGGTTTTGGGATCTTCTTTAAGGGAAATCAAGTAACGCATTAAACCAAAGGCTAGTCCGATAGTGAAAATTAGCATTGCAACAATAACAATCCGGCGGTCAATCTTTCTCATAACAACAAGTCTTATGTATTTTATTTTGCAATTAGACACATTTTTTTGGATATGGTTTAAAAAAATGAAAAAAATATTCTTTTGCTTTGTAGCAAAATGGCTTTTTATTCGTCTTATTATCTAAGGATGGAAAATTTTACCTGAACTATGAAAAGATTATTCTTCGTATTCTGTTGTATGCTAGTTGGTTTCAATTCTTGGAGCCAGTCAGTTGATATACCGATTAAGTCCTATGAGGCACAGAAGTTGACAATCCAGCCACCTGTAATAGATGGTGTTCTCGATGAGATGCTCTGGAAAAATGCCAAGCGAACAGGTGACTTTGTGCAATTTCAGCCTCACGAAGGAGTTGCTCCTTCTCATGGAACTGAGTTCGCAATATTAATTGATGATAATAATATATATGTAGGTATCTGGGCATATGATTCCAGCCCTGATAGTATCTCAAGACGGTTGACACGCAGAGATGATATTGATGGTGATGTGATAGGTGTAGATTTTGACAGTTATCATGATCATCGTACTTCATTCGGTTTTTGGGTTAGCTCAAGTGGAGTGAAACTTGACCGTATAATGTCAGGCGATGGAAGCAATGAAGATACTTCATGGGATCCTAACTGGTTTGTTAAGACTAATATAAACGACGAAGGATGGACAGCAGAGATGCGTATCCCATTTTCTCAATTGAGATTTGAGAAGAATTCCATGGAAGGTTGGGGCCTGAATGTTATGAGACTGGTGTTCAGAAGTGAAGAGGTGTCTATTTGGCAGAGAATACCACGGGGTTCATCTGGTTTTGTGCATTTATATGGACATTTGACTGGAATTACAGATATAGAACCGAGAAAGCAATTCGATATCACCCCATATACAGTTGTTTCTACTGAGCGTTTTGAGCAACAAGAAGGTAACCCATTCGAAACAGGCAAGCGTAATTCCTATACCGCCGGCCTGGATGCAAAAATTGGAATCACTAACAATCTCACTCTTGACCTGACAGTAAATCCTGATTTCGGACAGGTTGAAGCAGACCCATCTCAGGTAAACCTTACTGCTTATGAAACCTTTTTTGAGGAGAAACGTCCATTTTTCATTGAAGGCAGGAGTATACTATCAATGCCCTTGATGATTGGTGATGGCGATATGGCTAATGAAAATCTCTTTTATACACGTCGTATTGGCAGGCGGCCTCATGGATATCCAGGCCTGTCAAGCGGAGAATACGCTGACCTGCCTCAGTTTACAAAGATTCTTGGCGCTGGTAAGATTACTGGAAAGACAGAAAAGGGTTGGTCTATAGGTGTCCTCGAGAGTGTGACAGCAGAAGAAAGAGCCGAAATAGATTTGGATGGAGAAAGAAGATTTGAAGCAGTTGAACCTTTGACTAACTATTTCATCGGTACAGTTCACAAAGACTTAAATGAAGGCAATACTATAATTGCAGGTATGGTTACCGCAACTAATCGGCGATTAGATGATACTCTACTCGATTATTTACATAAATCAGCGTATACGGGTGGATTTGATTTTACACAGTTTTTTAAGAATAAGACTTACCTCTTATCTGTAAAGACTTATTTCAGTCAGGTTGCCGGGTCAACAGAAGCCATTGCCATGACTCAGCAGTCATCAGCCCATTACTTTCAGCGTCCTGATGCAACACATGTTGAGCTTGATGCAACAAGAACTTCACTTATGGGAAATGGTGGGTCAATCATGTTTGGAAAGGTTGGGAATTCACCTCTGAATATTGGAGCATTCCTTAACTGGAAAACACCCGGAGTAGAGTTGAATGATGTTGGTTACATTCGTAGTACTGATGAAATTTTCTCAATTCTTTGGGCAAGTTATCAGTTCTATGAGCCATTCAGTATTTTCAGAAGTCTTCGCTTTAACTCGTCTTTATGGTCAGCTTTTGACTTCTCAGGAACTTACATGGGTGTTGGTGGGAATTTGAATATGAATACTCAGTTTACAAACTTCTGGTCTTTTAGTATGGGATTGAATGGTAACTCAGAGTCTTTATCAAACGGTATGTTAAGGGGTGGGCCAGCTTTTATTACACCAGAAAGGTTTAGTCCGTTTATTAATATTAATTCTGATGGAAGAAAGAAACTGACGTTAAGTGTCTCAGCTTTTGCTCCGGTCTCAGCACAAGGACATTCGCAAACACAAGGAGCCAATATAAGCTTGTCATACAAGCCGTTGAATATGTTGACAGTTTCTCTTTCACCCAATGTTATGTTTAATAAGAGCAACCTTCAATATGTTGGAGAGAACTCCTTTAATGGAGATCCCAGGTTTATCTTTGGAAGCATTGACCAGAAGGTTATCGGAATGAGTCTTCGTCTGAATCTGACAATCACTCCGGATTTGACCATTCAGTATTGGGGACAACCATTCATTGCAACCGGTAGCTACTCCAATATGAAAATGATCACTGATCCGCTTGCTGTTTCTTATACTGACCGTTACCATGAATTTAGTGAAAATCAAATTAGTTGTTATACCGACGATGGTTACTGTTCGATAGATGAAAATTCAGATGGACAGGTAGACTACTATATCAGTTATCCAGATTTCAACTTCAAAGAATTTAAATCAAATCTGGTAGCCAGATGGGAGTTTCGTCCGGGTTCTGTATTTTACCTGGTATGGTCGCAAGGCAGAACAGGATATCATAGCTATGGTGATTTAGAACTGGGAAGAGATTTTGGTGATCTGTACGGGGTCATGCCGCACAATATTTTCTTGATGAAGTTTTCATATAGGTTTGGGCTTTAGGGAGGCAGAAGGCAGAATGCAGAAGACTCATGGTTTAAGGTTAAGTAAGAGGGTTGCTCCTTGTCCGATATTTGATGCCCAGGGAAGTATTTTGATTTTTCGGTTTTTCTTTTTGTGAATTTGTGTGACTAACAAGGCCATACTGCTTCCCCATATTGCTCCTGCTAAAATATCTGTGGGGAAATGCATCCCTGATTTCACTGACCAATAGCCTGATAGTGCCGCCAAACCATGTGAGCCAGCCCAAACATATGGAAGCCATGATTTCCCAGGATAAAGATCTGTTAGTACCTGGCTTATAAATGTGGCATTATAGAATAGAACAGTTGCGTTGCCAGAAATGAAAGATTCGTTGTTGGTAGATGATCCTGCTCTGTATTCAAGTGACAGACTTGAATTGTAGGCATATGGTCTTGGTCTGGTAATGACCGTTTTTGATAATAGAACCATTCCTTCAGCAAGAAAAGCCCCCTCGACATACATGGTAAGCAGGGTAAGAGCTGGCTTTATGTCTCTTTTCTGTTTCATGTATTGTCCGCCAACAATTCCGATCATACCGAGCCCGGCAACAAAGGAAGCGGGCTCAAAAGATTCTCTGATCCGGTTTAATTCAGGGTCCCAGTTTGCAATAGCCTTGTAATCAATAGCTAAAAGGGAATTGCTGTTGAGTGAAAGGATCTCTGAATCATCCATCGCCTGATGAAGAGCCTTACCAGTAATGCCAGCAGCCATCAATCCGGTACTTATCGGGAAAATTACAAAGTCCTTTGAAGCTTCTAAATGATATGGGAAACCAGGTTTGCTGTCACTGTTTCCTGCGTGCGATTGACCGTGAGTACTCATCGGATAAATGAACGATACCTGTACAATAACAAATAGAAGTTTAAGGAAATTGTTGGATGATCTCATTTATTCAGTCTAATATTGGGAAGCCTGGTTTTTGAGCATGATAATCAAACATCATGCTGATTTGTTCATAAGTGTTACGTGGAGTCGAAAGCGGAGGCAGTTCATCTGCTCCAAAATAATCCACATCATCAGTTTCCATAAAATCTGTTTCAGCTGATCCAACATAAATACATTCAATGAAAATCTTGTAAATATAATACAGATCCTCAGGATGGCTGTGCTCTCTTTTATCCAAAACTGCAATCAGGCGACCTGCATCAACCTCAATGCCAGCTTCTTCTCTGGTCTCCTTTATTGCTATCTCGGTCGGCGTATATCCTACATCAGCCCAACCACCAGGTAAAGACCACTTACCATCTGCTTTTTCCTTCACCAGAAGTATTTTGTGTTTGTCATCAAAGACAACAGCGCGAATATCAACTTTAGGTGTTTTGTACCCATTCTTCTCTGTCATCAGCAGTGGTATTTTTTCAACCTGGGTCTGGAAGTTTGTTTTTAATAATTCAAAAACAATTAACTCAATTTCTTTATATCGCTGTAAATCAAACTCATTATGTGCAAAGTGCTGCCCTTGTTCGCATAAGGATTGAATTTTCTTAAGTAGCAGCAACGAGGTGTTCATCAATAGTTCTATTTTTCCAGTGACTGATCTTTATTTCCTTCCTTCAAATTATCTAAGCCTATAACAGGAATGGTAAAATAAAAAGTTGTTCCCTTCCCAATTTCTGATTGTAGCCAAATTTTACCGCCCATCAAATTTACCAGGTTTTCACTTATGGCCAATCCTAAACCAGTTCCACCGTGGCGTCGGCTAATGGTGTTATCTAACTTTCTGAAATGATGAAAGATAAGTTTCTGATCATCTTTAGAGATTCCAATTCCTGAATCTCTAACATAAAACAACAACTTTTGATCATCTAATAATCTGTACCCAAATTGTATAAAACCCTTAGGAGTAAACTTGACTGCATTAACCAATAAATTAATAAGAATCTGTCTTAATCTGTATGGGTCGGTGCTGATACTACATAGATTATCAGCTAATTCATTTTCAAGAAAAACTAAGAGGTGATCTTTGTTTCTATTTAGCTTTTCATTTGCAATTATTTCTTCAACTTCTCTAAGATGCTGATTGAGATTGAAATCACTATTTTGAATTTTCAGTTGCCCGCTCTCAATTTTAGATAAATCTATAATGTCATTAATTAATGCAATCAACTGATTGCTGTTTTGGTTTATGTAGGAGAAGTATTTCTCTTTTTCCTGTACAGTAAGATCCTCTTCCAGAATGATATTTGCAAACCCGACAATTGCATTCAGGGGTGTTCTGATTTCATGTGACATATTTGCCAGGAAGGCAGATTTCAGGCGGTCACTATCTTCTGCTTCGCGTTTTGAAAGGTGGAGTTTCGCTTCAGTATGTTTCCGCTTGCTAATATCACGTCCTATAATCAAAATCGTACTAATTTGATGGTTTTTATCAATCTCAGGAATAATTCTGAATTCAAG
>JAYEFL010000039.1:0-19223 GCA_034658635.1 Bacteroidota bacterium
CAATCGTTTCAATTGGAAAACACCATATATTCTTGATCCAACTGATCCAAAGATTATGTATCTCGGTTCACATAAGGTTTACAAATCTACTAACCGGGCTCAATCATGGACTCAAATCAGTGATGATCTTACTAATGGTGATGCAGGAGATTGGAATTATGCAACCCTCACAGCACTCGCAGCTTCACCGGTAAATGGAAATATTCTATATGCCGGAACAGACGATGGTAATGTATGGGTAAACACAGATGGTGGAACCACCAAAACCTGGACAAAGATATCAGACAATCTTCCAGTTCGTTGGGTTTCCAGCCTGGCAACAGATCCATTTGATGAAAACACAGCATACGTAGCATTTTCCGGACTAAGATATTTTGACTACGAGCCACATCTTTTCAGAACAACTGATCTGGGAGCAACATGGGAAGATATTTCCGGAAATATCCCAGACATCCCGGTTAATCAAATAACTATTGATCCTGATAATCAGGGCACATTCTATGTTGCAACCGATAATGGTGTTTATGTCAGTTACGATTCTGGAACCAACTGGGAAGCTCTCGGAAATGGATTGCCTACCGTACCGGTTCTTGATCTGAATTTACATCGCCCTACCCGAACTCTGTTGGCTGCAACATTCGGCCGCTCACAATACTTGATTAAAGTAAAAGCAGCAAGTGGAACAGGTGAAATTGACAAACCAGTTGAAGGTTTATCAGCATACCCAAATCCAAGCATGGAAGATCTGAAAATTGAGTTTTCCCTGAACTCCAACCAGGATGGTAAACTATTGATTTACAATATGACCGGACAGGTAATTAGCACCCTGAAAGAAGGAAGCTTTGAACAGGGTCAGCATTCTTATACCTGGGATGGTTCTCAGGATGGTCAAAACCGAATACCTGGCATGTATATCTGCCGACTGGTCACTGATAAGCAGATACTTTCAAAAAGGCTTATTCTTCAATAGATAAAAAACCTTGTCAATATGAAAAAAAATAAAGTACTCAGAATCGTTCTTTACACTTTAGCCGTACTGGTTATAGCAGGATGGTTATTTATCCGAAATATTACTCATGGCCCACTTCCTGATTACGATCAGGATATTCAGCTCAGTGGATTACAGGCTCCTGTTGAAGTATTTCGGGATTCATTTGCAATTCCTCACATCTATGCAGAAAATGAAAAGGATCTGTACATGACCGTAGGATATGTAATGGCCCAGGATCGACTGTGGCAGATGGATCTTCTGAGGCGTGTTACCACGGGGCGACTGGCAGAAATCTTGTCAGATGATCTTCTGGAGGTTGACCAATTGATGAGATCTCTTGAGATGAGTAATAAATCAGCCAAAATGTTTACCAAAGCAAGCCCGCAACTCAGAGAATGCATACTGGCATTTACAGATGGAGTCAATCAGTTTATCGAACAAAATAAAAACCATCTCCCATTTGAATTCAAACTATTGGGCTATACTCCTGATCAATGGGAACCCATTCATTCCATTAACCTAATTGGCTATATGGCTTGGGATCTTTCAACAGGATGGCCAAATGAGCTAACGCTATTTAAAGTGAGGGAGAAGGTAGACGAAAAGAAATTTGGTGATTTCGTTCCAAATATCCCGGGTCAGTCAACAAGTATTTATCCTGATTTTCAACTAGACGAAACCGAAGGTGAGGTTCTGACTGCCTTACAGCTTCTTACCAAAAAGCTGGATGACTTAGGATTGGATATTTTCAGGGGAAGTAATAACTGGGTTGCTTCAGGAAGCAAAACGAAATCTGGCAAACCACTATTAGCCAATGACATGCACCTGGGCCTATCAGTACCCGGTATTTGGTATCAAATGCATCAGGTGGTTCCCGGAAAAATAAATGTTACCGGTGTAGTTCTGCCCGGACAACCGATGATTGTTGCCGGTCATAATCAAAATATCGCATGGGGTTTTACCAATGTCATGACTGACGGGCTCGACTTCTATGAAGAAACCATCAATCCTGACAATCCTGATGAATATTTACTGGATGGAGAATGGAAGAAATTCAGAGTAGTTGAAGAACATGTTATTAATAATGCTGGCGATACAGTTGTTATGATTAATAAATTCACTCATCGGGGACCGGTTGTATCTGATATCAAAGCTTTACCTGGTAAAATAATCTCAATGAGTTGGGTTGGGCTACTTGATTCAAATGAATTACGCACAGTTTTCCTTCTTAATAAAGCCAAAAACTGGGATGAATTCCGTGAGGCCATAAAATCTTTTGTTAGTGTGAATCAGAATATTGTTTATGCTGACACAGAAGGCAACATAGGACTGCATTCAACCATTGGAATCCCAATACGGGAAGCTGGCGGAATTGGTGTTTATCCGGGTGATACCAGCTTGTATGACTGGAAAGGTCTGGTACCTTTCGAAGAACTGCCATATGAATTTAATCCTGAAAGCGGCTTTTTATCTTCAGCCAATAACCGAACTACAGATCCTGATTATCCCTATTACATCAGCAGCTGGTTTGATCTTCCTTACCGTCAGGATCGCATTCAGGAATTATTGAAAAATAATGAAAAGATTGGTATTGATGATTTCATCAGTGTTCAAGCCGACCAACACTCAAAAATGGCTGAGAAATTCAATCCTGTATTTGTTCAGCAACTGATGAAATCAGACGAATTAACAGCAACTGAAAAAGAAGCCATGGAAGAACTCAAAGCATGGGACTTCTCTTTGTCACGAGAATCAGTAGCAGCAACTATATTTGAATATCTGTACTTTAACACCTGCAAGGAACTGGCAGAAGATGAACTAGGTGAAGAGTTATTCGATGAATTTGCCGGCAAGAAGATCATGATAAAAAACTTCATGGAGAACATTCTGGTCAATCAGAAATCATCATGGTGTGACAATATTCAAACATCTGATACTAAAGAAACATTTGAGCAAATTGTATTATCAGCTTTCAAAGTGTCACTTAATGATATTAATACATTAATGGGCTCGCAAACAGACAAATGGGAGTGGGGCAAGATCCACCAAATCACACTGAAGCATCCCTTGTCCTCGGTCAATATTGTCGATAAACTTTTAAATCTCAGCCGGGGTCCCTATCCGGTAGGTGGAAGCCATCATACTGTTTGTCCGTATTCTTACAGTTTCATGGAACCAGGCAGTGTTGACCACGGAGCATCACACAGACATATTTTTGATCTGTCTGACTGGGACAAGTCACTAACAGTAATTCCAACCGGAAACTCCGGCATACCTGCAAGCAGTCACTATTGTGATCAGTCTGAATTGTATGTTAACAATCAGTATCATGCTGATTATGTTTCACGGGAGAAGGTTGAGGCTTCATCCAAATACAGGATGACAGTAAATAGAAAATAGAACTTAAGGCTAGGGAATAAGAATAAGTTAGAATTAAACCAATGTCTAAAAATATAATAAAAAGTGCACTGCTCTGTTTCATTGCCATTTTGATTTCAGGAACACTAAAGGGGCAGGAGTTCTCTGATCGCTATGTTTTTTATCATAGCATGGATGAAGTTTACGAAATGCTTCATGGCTTTGCACAAACCTATCCTGCATTGGTTTACACCGATACTATTGGCTTCAGCCAGGAAAAAGAATATCCTATTATCGCCCTCAGGATCAGTGATAATCCTGGCATTGACGAAGATGAGCCCTGTGTTATGTATGATGGTTTGCATCATGCCAGAGAACCTATTAGCATGGAGGTTTGTCTCAATCTGATCAACCACCTTCTTACTGGATATGGAACAGACGAACAAATAACCCAATGGGTGAATGAAACTGAAATATGGGTAATTCCAATGATGAATCCGGAGGGATGGGAATATGTGGTGGATGAGAGCCTTGTCTACCCTTACTGGCGCAAGAATCTGCGAGACAACAATGGCAATGGACAATTTGATCCATCCGTTGATGGTGTGGATATTAACAGGAATTATGATTTTAACTGGTTACAGGGTGGGAGCGGTAATTATGGCAGCTTGACTTATCGAGGGCCAGCCCCCTTTTCGGAGGGTGAAGCTAAAGCGAAAAGAGACTTGGCCTTACGTGAAAAACCAATAATATCCCTGAGTTATCACACTTATGGTGAAATTATTATTTATTCATGGTCTGATAGGCCAGAGGCTCCTGATCAGGATTTGATTCTTTCGATTGCCACCGAAGTAGCCTCACGAATCCCATCATCAACAGGTTCTGGCACATATAATCCAACAGTCTCCAATTGTCAGAATGGATTCAGTCGCTGCTGGATGTATGCGGTAGCAGGAAGCCTGGAGTATACAGTGGAATGTGCCAAAGAATTTATCCCGGATGGGGCAGCCGGCTTGGAGATTGCCGAGCAAAATCTGGAAGGAGCATTGTATATTCTTGACCGGGTACACGGCTCAGGCTTACAAATTCATGTAAAGGATGCCATATCAGGAGAGCCAGTAGTTGCCACCATCAAAGTACCCGAGATTTATCAGGAAGTTTTGACACCAAGAACCACTGATTCCATTTTCGGAAGGTTCGATCGATTGCTTTTGCCCGGAAACTACAATCTTGAGATAAGCTCAAGTGGCTATGAAACGCAGCTACGTGAAAACATTCCGGTGGCAGAAAACCGGAAAACTCCGGTTGAAATCTTTTTGCAGCCTGAATCAGTATCAAGCAAAGATGTTCTGATTGCATCGAGAGGCGGAAAATTGCTAATCAACAAGATTTATCCAAATCCTTTCAGAGAGGAATTCACAATGGATTTCACCCTGTATGAGAATACTCCTGTTCAAATATTATTAACTGATTTTACTGGTCGTCATGTTCAGCTTCTGCTAAATGAAACACGAGCTGCCGGTCAGCACCAATTAAAGTGGAAAACCCAGACTGCAGGGATAAATCTGCAACCCGGGTTTTATCTTATTTCTGTCCAGACCAAAAGTAGCAGGCTGACAAAAAGGATTTTAATGAACCGCTAGTTCTTCTCAGCCTTAGCTTTCCGGATATCCTCAAGAATCTCTTCCTGCATTGATTTAGGCAATGCAATGTACTGGTGAAACTCCATAGAGAAGTTAGCTCTGCCACTTGAAATATTTCTTAGCGTTGTGGCATAGCCAAACATTTCTGAAAGAGGTACAAAACCACTCAGCTTTTGTGATCCCTTACGATATCTTCTCATTGACTCAATCTTACCTCTTCTGCGATTCAGATTTCCAACAATATCACCGATATAATCATCAGGAGTATTCACTTCAACCTTCATAACAGGCTCCAACAGAACTGGATTGGCCTTTGCAAAACCATTCTTAAAGCAAATAGATGCACAGGTTTGGAATGCAAAATCTGATGAATCCACTGCATGAAACTTTCCATCCAGCAAGGTTACCTTAACATTTTCGATAGGGAAACCAGCCAGGATTCCTTTGGCCAGAGTCTTAACAATACCCTTTTGAACAGAAGGGATATATTCTGTAGGTATTGCACCCCCTTTAATTTTATTTACAAATTCGAAACCACCATCATCCTTTGGCTCAATCCTCATCGATACCTGAGCAAACTGACCTTTACCACCTGATTGTTTAGCATGTCGGTATTCTACCTCTACTTCTGTTGTCAGGGCTTCACGATAAGCCACTGCTGGCTCTCCAACATTTACTTCAACTTTGAACTCTTCTTTTAGTCGGTCAACCAGAATTTCAAGGTGCAATTCACCCATCCCAGCCATAATGGTTTCTTCTGTTTCATCATCAAAACGTACATTAAATGAAGGATCTTCATTTGACAGTTTTGCTAATGCTTCTCCCAATTTACCCTGTTCTTTCCTTGATTTAGGATTAATTGTTAATTCAATTACGGTAGGAGGAACTGTTATCGACTCCAGATAAAGAGGATTTTCAGGATCACAAAGGGTATCTCCTGTTTTAGTATGCTTCATCCCTATCAGAGCAACTATATCTCCCGGACCAGCTGTTTTAATCTCTTCACGATCCTTGGCATGAATCTTCAAAATCCTTCCAATTCGTTCAGATTTTCCTTTTGTACTATTCAGAATAGACATTCCGCTTGTCAGCTTACCCGAGTATATTCGGATAAAAGTCTGTTGACCTACATAAGGATCATTGATCAATTTAAAAGCCAGGGCAGAAAAAGGGGCCTTTTCAGAAGGACAGCGACTATGAGTCTTCTCTTCATCGTCAAGATCCATCCCAATCGTTGCTCCAACATCAACAGGTGCAGGCAAATAATCTACCACTGCATCCAACATAAGCTGAACTCCTTTATTTTTATAAGCTGCTCCACAGAAAACCGGAGTAATAAGTAATTTAAGGGTAGCTTCCCTGGCAGCAGTTTTCAATAATTCATTTGGGATAGGCTGATCATCAAGAAAAAGCTCCAAAATTTCCTCATTGAAATCTGCCAGTCTTTCAATCACCTGTGCTCTTACCTCTTCATACTTTGCCTCATAATCCTCCGGAATAGGAACTTCAATCCGCTCATAATCTCTGAATTCAAAGGCTTTACCTTCAATCACATCAATCATCCCAATGAAATTATGTTCAGCACCTATTGGCACCTGGAATGGGATAGCGTGAGCATCAAGATATTCATTCATCTGACCAACAACCTCGAAAAACTCAGAACCTGTACGATCCATTTTATTGATAAATGCGATTCTGGGTACTTTGTAGCGGTCGGCTTGATACCAAACGGTCTCACTTTGGGGCTCAACCCCTCCAACGGCACAAAATACTGCAACCATTCCATCAATAACTCTCAGAGAACGCTCTACCTCAATAGTAAAGTCTACGTGACCAGGAGTATCAATAATATTAACCTGGTGATCATTCCATGTAGTAGTAATTGCTGCAGAAGCAATGGTAATTCCTCTATCCTGCTCCTGCTTCATGAAATCCATGGTGGCCTGTCCATCATGCACCTCACCAACTTTACGATTGATTCCGGTGAGAAATAAAATTCTCTCTGTAACAGTGGTTTTTCCTGCATCAATATGTGCAGCAATTCCAATGTTTCTAAGCTTAGTAAACGACATAAAAAGGTAACTAGTTAAAAATTAGCGTGCAAAAGTATACAAAAGACGCGAAGTTTTGTTCAAATCTTATAAAAATATTTATAATAATTAGTTATTTTGGCACTATGATAAAGCGTTTTTTAGTTTTTATTCTTCTTTTCTCAGGATTCATTGGATTGAATTCGTGCAGTGACAATCCCAAAAAGACCGTTTACTATACAGTGACGAATGTAACAATCGATAATGATGATGGTTACCGTTTTAGTCTCAGAAACCAGGAAACAGGTCACGCTGCTTTTGTTCACTACCTTGATCTCCGTTTCAAGAAAGGAGATGAACTTGTCATGAAAAGAACCAGGAAAGAAGTAAGCTTCACTTTAATATCAGATTCTAAACAATAAGAGCTCATTGATTTTTCAACCATGCAAGCTCATTTCCTTCAGTTTATCCTGATCCTCAATTGTTATTAATCTTCCTGCTACCCTGATAATCCTTTCCTTATCAAACTCTTTCAGAAACTTTACAGCACTTTCCAAAGAAATACTGGCAAAATCGGCAATATCTTGTCGCGACAGGAATTCAAAAATATTCTCCTCTAAGTGCTGAGGTTCAGACAAATACAATAGAGCCGAAGCCAATTTGCCCCGCATCTGATTGTATGACAGGCTTTTAATTAGCTGTACAAGTCTGGTTTCGTGATGATAATTCTGAGATGAAATACGGATAGCCAACTCAGGGTTCATCATCAATAATTTGCCTAAACTATCCTTATCTATCATGCAGGTTAAAGTATCCTTAAGAGCGATAGCTGTTGCTGAGTATCTACTTTCTCCAAAAACAGCAGACAGAGCCAGGAAGTCTCCTTTTCCTGCAATGCGGAGATTAATTTGCTTTTTCGAGCCTGTTTGCAGGCAAATCTTTGCTAATCCTTCTACAATATATATTACATAAGGAGCAAATGCTCCCTGCTTGTAAATATTCTCTCCCTTAAAATAAGTCAGACGAGTCTTACTCTCCTTCAACAGATCCAACTCAGCAGGGAAGCTACTCATATTACCTGTATTCATTAATCAGTCTCTCAAAAATGATTGTGCAAATTTATCAAAAAAAAAGTTGACATTTAACAGTATAAAACTTGCCATACTCCTATACAATTTTCTTGTTGGAATACAGACCAAAGAATACTTTTGCACTGAAAAAAAAACATATAAGATGAAATTTCTACAAACTGGTTTACAAGAAATCGAGACTGCTGCTGAATTAGAAAAAATGATCAGCGAAAATGAGAATGTAATGGTATGCTGTGGTCGCATGGGACCAATGTGTATCCCTGTATATGATATTATGGAGGAGCTTGAAGAGGACTATCCAGAGATAAAATTTGCTGTAATGTCTTTTGACACACCGGAAGCAGGAATTATTCACAATGCACCTGAGTGTCACGGCTTCATGGGACTTCCCTTTACCATGTATTACAAAAATGGCAAAGTTTCTGCTGCTACTTCCAGCATCCAAAGCAGGGATCAGGTAATGTCTGTGATAAACGACAAACTGAATAATTAATCAATCTGATGGACGAAGTTTTTGATGTTATGATTATTGGTGCGGGAGCTGCAGGACTAACTGCAGGTATTTATAGCTCCCGGGCCAAGCACTCTACTCTGATTCTTAATGAAGGGGCAGTTGGAGGACAATTGATTCTGACTAATGAAATCGCCAACTATCCCGGTGTTGAAACAACCCAAGGATATTCTGTGGCAAATACCATGAAAAAACAAGCCAAAGAATTTGGCTGTAAGATCAAATCCAATATCCGGATCAAAGATTACAATCTGTCTGGATCTGTCAAAAAAGTTGTTTTAGACGATGGTCGGGAGTTCTCGGCGAAAACAGTCATTCTGGCTCCGGGCGGAAAACCCAGGCCATTGGGAATTCCAGGTGAAGAAGAATTCAAAGGTAAAGGCATCTCATACTGTGCAACCTGCGACGGTGATTTTTTTACGGGTAAAGAGATTGCTGTGATAGGTGGTGGAAATTCAGCCCTCGAAGAAGCAGTTGCTTTAACCAATTATGCAAGCAAGGTTACCATAATTCATCAATTTGATCATTTTCAGGCCTTTGAACATGCCATTCGTGAAGCAGAAGCCAATCCAAAGGTTGAGTTCATTATGGAAAGTGAATTGAGAGCGTTTGAGGGGGAAGAATCATTAAGGAAAGTAAAAATTGAGCACTTACCTACTGGTAAAAGCAGTGAATTAACTGTAGATGGAGTCTTTGTTTTTATTGGCTATGTACCCAATACCATAGCACTGAAAGACCTGGTTGCCTTGAATGACAAGCTGGAGATCATTGTTAATGACGACAAACAAACCAATATTCCTGGCGTATTTGCAGCTGGAGATTGCATTCCTAAGAAATACAGACAAGTCACTACTGCCGTTGCTGACGGAACCATCGCCTCACTCAGTGCTTCAGCCTACCTCAGAGGAAACTAATAAGTCCACGAAATCAATGAGCGAAAAAATTAAGTATTTTCCAATTACTGCTTTTGCAATAGTAATGGGATTATCCGGTCTGAGCATAGTGTTCAGCAAGTTTTACCATATGCAGTGGCTCCCAAAAATCATTTTCGACACCCTCCTTTTCTTTTCTTTTGGATTGTTTTTGTTAATCACATTTCTATACGGACTGAAAGCAATCAGGTATTTTGATGAAGTCAAAAAGGACTTTAATCACCGGATAAGAATAAATTTCTTTTCGGCAATTTCGATCTCTTTTTTACTCTTGTCAATTGCCTTTTATGCTTACTGGCCCATCCTTTCCCTCTTATTCTGGTGGCTTGGCCTGATTCTGCATTCCTTTATGATGCTACACACCATCAGATTCTGGATTCAACATAACTTTGAAATCAAGTTTTTCAACCCTGCATGGTTTATTCCTGTGGTAGGTAATATCCTGATTCCTGTAGTTGGTGTTGACTTTTTACCAACAGCTGTGTCATTTATCTTTTTTGGTGTTGGATTTTTCTTTTGGATCATCCTTTTCACCATATTTTTGAACAGGGTAATTTTTCATGATCAGCTCCCTGACAAATTCATCCCCACCCTGTTTATTCTGATCGCTCCTCCGGCTATCGGATTTATTGCTTATATTCGAATAACTCAAAGCTGGGATACATTTGCCGTTTTCTTGCTATTCGTGGCCTATTTCTTTGTTGTATTACTTCTCTTTCTGCATAAAAACTTTCACAATCTTCGCTTCTATATCTCATGGTGGGCTTTTACTTTTCCATTGGATGCAATCACCATTGCTTCAGTTGTGGCTTACCAGATCACACAACAAGCAATATATAAATACCTCGCCTTCATTTTCCTGCCAGTCGCCGTTATAACAATCGGAATTGTGTCATGGAAAACTATCCAGAAAATCCGGCTTGGTGAAATATGTATTAACGAAGACTAAAACCCTATTGATCACATGAAAACAAAAATATTAATAACGGTTACCCTTTTCTTTGGAATCCTAATTGGGATTATTTTCTCAGGAATATTTATCAGTGTTTCTACCGGAGAAATGATTCTTAAAGAAATGAAAAGTCCTTATGACTTTGATAAAACAGTATCTGTATTAAGCACCCGGATAGATGCCAAAGAAGGATGGCATGTTACAGCAATCATTGACCAGAATGCTGAGGTACTTGCACACAAATGTGCTGCAATTGGCAATTTCAAGATCGTAAAATATTGTCATGGAGCCTACTCTTCAGAAATGCTGATTGATGATTCCAGAAAAAAGATCGGTAACATGATGCCAAAATCATTTGCCGTTTATGAAAAATCTGACGGACAAGTATTCATTTCAACAATGAACGGAGCAGTAATGGGAAAACTCTTCGGAGGTGAAATAGAAAGGATTATCGAGGAAGTTTCTCTTGAGATCGAAGACATCCTACGATTTGTTAATTTTAAATTCACCCTCTTTTAGACAATATTGTAGTTATTCATGCAATAAGTTATTGCTCAGACTATATAATCAGTATGCCTTTTTTTGTAAGAGTGGCAGGGATTTAAACCTCAGCTTGAAGAATCAATCAGAATTTACTATTTTGCTTTCGTAAAATTCGCCCGGATAACATCTTACAACATCTTATGAGGTATTACCATCGGTTTCTGTCAATTGCAAAAAAACTAAGAGAAGCCTTTGTTGATCTTGCCCCCATCATTATTGTTGTAGTTTTCTTTCAGAGTGTAGTTATTCGGCAACCATTTCCTGAAATTGGAGAGGTAATTTTCGGAATTATATTTGTCATTGCCGGATTGATGCTGTTTGTGGAGGGCTTGAAGATGGGTCTTTTTCCCATTGGGGAAGCAATGGCATATGCTCTTGCTAAGAAGGGTAGTCTTCTTTGGCTGATGATTTTTGCCTTTGCCCTTGGTTTTTCAACAACCATTGCCGAACCAGCCTTAATTGCGGTAGCAAAAGAGGCATCTATAATATCTTCAAGTGCCGGATTAATTGAAAATGACCCAAAAGTTATTAACTCCTACGCCATGGGCTTACGTTTGTGTGTTGCTTTCTCAGTTGGTCTAGCCATAATGATTGGTGTTTTGCGTATTCTAAAGGGCTGGCCCTTATACTTTTTAATTATTGGTGGTTATGTACTGGTTATGCTGATGACCACCATAGCTCCCAAGGAAATAATTGGATTAGCATATGATGCAGGAGGAGTTACCACTTCAACAATAACAGTACCCTTGGTTACGGCCCTGGGAGTAGGTCTTGCTAATGTGATTAAAGGACGTAGTGCCTTGCTGGATGGTTTTGGACTGATTGCCTTTGCTTCACTTCTACCAATGATTTTTGTGATGGCATATGGTTTGTTCTGGTTTTAATAATTGACGGCAGATATGATTGAATATTTGACTGATTTTTTGGTGATCCTTTTAAATACGCTAAGAGACGTTGTACCTATCGTATTGTTGATCATCTTTTTTCAAATTGTCGTATTAAAACAAGCCATACCCCATTTAAAAAGAGTTGTTCTCGGAGGTTTTTATGTTGTAATCGGACTAGCATTATTCCTAATGGGATTGGAAAAAGCCTTGTTCCCTGTGGGGAAAATTATGGCTTCTCAATTGTCAGATCCTGAATTTATTGGTGCTTCAGGAACAGAACTTGTAAAATGGTGGAATTATTACTGGATCTACATTTTTGCAGCATTAATTGGCTTTGCCACCACCATTGCAGAACCCTCACTGATTGCGGTTGCCTTAAAAGCCAACGAAGTTTCTGCAGGCACAATTAGCTCATGGGGTCTGCGTGTTACTGTGGCTATTGGAGTAGCCCTTGCTTTAGCTTTGGGAACATTTCGGATTGTTACCGGAACACCCTTGCATATTTATATCATGGTTGGCTATATGCTTGTGATCGTTCAAACCATTTTCACTCCCAGGAAACTGATAGCCTTAGCCTATGATTCAGGAGGAGTAACTACATCTACCGTAACTGTACCTATAGTAGCAGCTCTGGGATTAGGACTATCCAGTGCCGTGCCAGGCAGAAATCCTGCCATTGACGGATTCGGGCTCATAGCATTTGCCAGCCTGTTTCCAATAATAACAGTTTTAGGATATGCTCAATTTATGGAAATAAAATCTAGATTGTCAAAAATTAAACCAAAGAATAATGCAATTTAAACTTATTATGGCCTTCGTTAAACCAAGCATCACTGATCAGGTAGTGGATGCTATGAAGTGTGAAGGAGCCACAGGCGCTACGATTATTCCTGCCAGAGGTACAGGAATACACGAAGCAAAGTCCTTCTTTGGACTCAGGATTGAGGAACAAACTGATATAATCGTGTTTCTGGTGGAGGAACATGTGATAGAAAAACTACTGGAAGTTATAAAAACGGCAGGTGATTTTGACAACCCTGGTACGGGCATCGCTTTTGTCTTACCTATTGAACATGTTTGTGGACTTGAAAGCCAAATGAAAACATTCAAGGATCAGGCCCGGGATAAGTATTTTTAACCAAAACTCAGTAAAATGATATATAAAAGAAGTTATCAAAGTGCCAAAGAGGTCATGACAATTAAAGTGGTATTTATTGATGGAATGGCAACTGCCAAGGAGGCTGTTGAGATTATGCGTCATGAAAAAGTTGAAGCCTTAATCGTAAAAAAGCGTAAACCCTTAGATGCTTATGGTTTTATTGGAATATATGACTTAATTAAGGGTGTTATTATTCCTGATAAAACCTCAGAAGAAGTTAATGTTTATGAGATAATGACAAAACCTGCAATCAGCATACCGGCAGATATGGATGTAATCTATGTGGCCAGATTGCTGATACAAGTGGGTTTACGAGTTGCCCCGGTTGAGGAAAATGGCGAGTATATCGGCATGGTTTCCCTTTCTGATATAATTCTGCATAACATGCTTTTCTAATCATTTACAATTAGCCTTAGAATATGAAAAGACTGGGATTCATATCTTTCACATTGATCACTTTTCTAATATCCTCTTTTTCGGGTGCACAAAACAATAATTCATGGACGGATTACCGTGGGCCTTCAATTGATGGACATAGCAGCGCAAAAAACGTACCTATTCTTTGGAATGATTCAACGAACATTGATTGGAAAACGGAAATCCCTGGTACAGGCTGGTCATCCCCAGTGATTTTAGACAGTCAGATTTGGATTACTTCAGCCCTCGATAAAGGGCACTCTTTATGGGCCTGTTGTTTAGATCTTGAATCTGGTGATATGATTCACCAGATTGAACTGTTCTTTCAAGATAGCACCCAGGAATCTCACCCTCTGAACAGCTTTGCCTCCCCCACTCCGGCCATTGAGAAAGATAGGGTGTATGTCCATTTTGGAGCCTATGGAACAGCCTGCATAAATAGCCTAAACGGACAAATACTATGGGAGCGCAGAGACATTTTATGTGAACATGAAGTGGGACCGGGCTCCTCTCCTGTCCTTTACCGAAACTTACTCATCTTTAATATGGATGGTGTTGATGTTCAATACATCATTGCACTGGATAAAAAGACGGGAAAAACTGTATGGAAAACATATAGGGGCTTAGATCTTTCAGAAAAAAGAGTCGATGAGAAAAAGGCCTTTTATACTCCAATAATATCAAAAATAGACGGTGATGATCAATTAATAAGCCCCGGACCGCATGCAGTGATGGGGTATAATCCACTGGATGGAAAACAGATATGGATGGTAAAATACCGAGGGTTTTCAGGGTCTTCAAGACCACTGATTTCTAAAAATACTCTTTATGTTAATACCGGATTCGGGTTCTCATCCATCGTAGCAATAACACTGGGAGGAAGAGGCGATCTCACAGAGACCAGTATTATTTGGGAAAATCGAAAAAGCATGCAGGCCCGTTCCAGTCCGCTCATCATCGATAATCTGTACTACATGATTAATACCGGCGGACAGGCAAAATGCATCAATCCTGCCACTGGAGAAGTTATTTGGACTGAAAGAGTTGGCAGGCATACTTCGGCATCTCCTGTTTATGCTGAAGGCAAAATTTTTACATTCGACGAAGAAGGATTGTGCACAATTTTCAAACCGGGGAAAGTATTTAAAAAGGTAGCAGAAAACCAACTCCCAGATGGTTGCATGGCGTCCCCTGCACTTATTGATAATGCTTTGATTATTCGAACCAAGAAATTTCTTTATCGCTTGGAGAACTGAGGAACAAGGCAGGCGGGAACCTCCACCAGGTCCCCGCCTGCGCGGGGATGACACCATGAGAAGTTCTGACGTTGTTGGTGTTAGCGCATTTTTGGAGATTTTATATGTAATTGAAAAGGTGCCATACCAATGCTTCGAAACTTAAGTCAGAGAACGTAGTCATTCCCGCGCAGGCGGGAATCGCGTTGGGTATTGCAGCTGTCTGCAAGAGCGCATATTTGGACCTATATGTCTTAGATCTAATACTTTAGGATTATAGAATTAGCTTGCAGTTGACCATTTATTGATAATTTGATGAAGTAGATTCCTGCTGATACTTTTGTTCCGGCCTTGTTGTGTGCCTGCCAATGATATTGATATTCTCCTGTTGAGAGCTGTTTCGTTTCAATCGTATTAACAATCCGTCCGTAAGCATCCAGGACTTGAAGTTCCACAAAAGAAGATTTATCCAATGTAAACGATATTGAAATTTGATTAGAAAAAGGATTAGGGTAACATGCAAAGTTCATATCGACTTCAGAGAGCACTTCATCAATATCTGAGCTGCTATACAGACCATTAGCTACAATAACATCATCTATATTCCAGCCTCCTGCATTGTTATTACTATTGGATTTTAGCTCAAATACAATTCTGACTTTTGGATTCCCATCAGCAATATCAGATATATCAATTTGGTGTTCTACCCACTCCCGATCTGATTGTCCTCTTCTTGCACTTTCCCATACCACAGCATCATTCACCTTTATTGTAGCTACATCACCAGTTAAAGTTGTGAGCCATCGCATATATCTTAGTCCCACCCCTGTCATGTCAGAACAATTAATTACAGGACTCTTCAGATAATTATAAACATCTCGTTGGTATGCTCCGTTCCAGGTATCGTTTTGGAACCATTCCCAACCCATATCATTACCCCAACAGTTATCTCCTGAATATGCAGAGGCAGGATCCCCAAGTTTACCCATCGGGGTTCCTAGTTGCCAATCATCATGATGATTGGCTGTAGACAAATAGCTGGCATGAGTCCATCCTATATCACCAATATCAAAATTATCGAAGAAACCATTGATATTGTTTAATTGGAAGGTTCTGTCTCCGGAATATCCTTCAGTTGTTTCCAGGCTCAGGATCAGGTTGCCCATAAAAAGATCCGGCACATCACTTGCGAGCTCTACCTCAAACAGCATGGAACCACTACTTCCTCCTTCCAATTCCAACAAAACGTCGGAAGTACTATGCAAAGTAAAATTGGGATCATTTGTAGAGATCTCGCCAGCCAGATCATATACTATTTGTCGACCAGTATTACTTATGCCAAGATCTACCATTACTTTTTCGCCTGCATCAAACACACCATTTTCATTTCCTTCGGAGTCTACTATTCTGACTTTGGAAATGCTCAATTCGGGGGCATATACTTCAGCATAGAAACCTAATATCCAGCCCAATCCTTGCGAATCACTCACCTCTAATTTAAACTCAATTATTTCTCCATCAGGACAATCAGGATCAAGGGAGAAAAACAATGTATCCGTGGCAATCTGGCTATCCAAACCAGGAATCAGTCCAAAATTAATACTATCATTATGTAAGTTTAAATACCGGCTTCCTGATACTATTCTGGCATAAGTCTGCTCAGCATCAATCGAATTACTGTTTTCCAGGCTTATTAAAAACCCAGGTGTTTCTCCTATATTGATCTGCCCGTTATCATCAATTAGCTGAGTTTCTGCAAGCTCCAATAAGGGCCCGCTTTCCATCTCAAAATCCATCACAGTTAGTTCATCTTCTGTAATAAGCACATCAACAATTATATCCCTGTATCCTGCAGATGAAATAACAAATTGATAGGTTCCGGGCGACAAATATCGATAAAACCTGCCAAAAGCTTCATCAGCCAAACGGGGACTCAATTTTCCCTGATCGTCAATTGCAGGTATGCAGATCTCAGCCATAACCGGCTCGCCTGAATTTTTATCGGTAATCAATCCCGTAATTCCTGATTTTGAAGCCTGTCTTAATAAGGTCTTAAAACCCTCCAGATTTCTTTCAACAACCTGAGGAATAACACTGCCATCAGGATTCTGCCTGGTCCACATTTCAATGGTAAATGCCAAAGTATTATGAGTGGCATACATATAATCACAATATTCACCAGCAGTAAAATACCATCGGCCTCCCTGCATCAGCTCATAATGATCTGTTGAACTTCCTTCAGGGTACTCAATAGATTCAGCAATAATATTTCCGAGGTAAATCATTGCACTTGAATCAGGAGCAGCATCGTCAGTGTGAGTCCATGAGTATAAAACATATTGTCCTGAAGTATGATAAGTCAGGCTCATAACCGGAGGATAAAGAGCTGTGAGATCTCTGAGAACCTGAGTCTCAGGCTCTGAAAAAGGTCCCCCATGATTACCAGTAGCTGTATGCTCGAAAGAATAATTACGATTCAGGTCTACACCATTGTCATTATATCGTCGCACTGCTTCCCTGCCATCCGGGTTAACAAGCGGCACAAACCAAATCTCATAATTATCAATCCAGTTCGTCACCTCATCATCTGTTCCATAATTATCGACCAGATAATTGATTTGGTAAAGTGTGGCTTCAACACTGAGTACCTCGTTTCCATGATGGGCACCACAGATCAGAATTGGAGTCTCGTCTTCATCCATGTCGGGATTATCTGATATTTTAAGACAGGCTAAATTCCGACCCAAAACTGATTGCCCAAGGATATCCAGCTTAGTAATGTTTGGAAATCGATCGGCGATATCCTGAAGCTCATCCATAGTCTCCTGATAATCATGGTATTCTGGCGAAGCCTTTAGGCGCTGAATATCTGCTAATTCTCTAAAATCCTTACCCAGATACTCAATTTGAAAGCCTTCAGCCTCTAAACGCGTTGCTTGTTCTGGTTTTGCAATAATTTCAATATAGCTACCGGGATCAATATTATAGATTGTCACTCCGGTCTGCTCCAGATTTCTGATTTTAGAGAAATCCTCTACATAGATTCGATATAGCTTCTGATCAGTAGTTTGGGCAGATAACTCAGGCACAAGACTGAGACAAAACAGAACTGCAAATAAACAACGTAAAGACTTCATAATTAAGTAATTAAATGATTAACTTCTATACTTATCAGTCATCAATCGCCTGAAAGACTAATTGGCGAAACTTCCATCCGGTATTATCACTAGTTTGATTCAATGTTTGCTTCATTATGATTCCAACAATTTGTTCTTGAGGATCAGCAAAATACTGAGTATTAAAGTAACCGCCCCAGTCAAATGTTCCAGCACTGCCCTTACCTCCTTTATTCTGCCCAATCTGATCAATTACATTAAAAGCAAGACCAAAATAATTACCATTACCTTCCCACAAATCTCCTATCTGGTTACTCAGGATTATTTGTACTGTTGTACGGCTTAATATCCTGACTCCATTTAATTCGCCATTGTTCAAATACATCTGTAGTAAAGTAGCATAATCTTTTGCTGTACTTGATAATCCAGCTCCTCCTGAGAAAAACTTTTTAGCACCTTTAACGGGATAATCGGGATCGTAAAAAGTCACAGGATAGCTTTCCCACTGTCCGTCAACAGGATACTGAATAGGCACCAATCGGTTTGCCAGATCGTTCGGTAAGTAAAACCAGGTATCATTCATGCCGAGTGGATCAAGGAGTTTCTCTCGTAAGAATTTATCAAATGGCATCCCAGACATCAGCTCGATGAAATATCCTAAAACATCCAAACCTTCACTATAGGTGAATTTCTCACCTGGGTGATGATGCAATGGTAATTTGGCCAGTTTCTTAACACTCTCTTCAATCGAAATATTCTCGGTAGTAAAAAGGTCAGTTATTCCGGCCTTTTCATAAATCATTTTGAATTTTTCATCGCCATCAATAACTCCATATCCCAGTCCGGATTGATGACTTAACAAATCGCGAATTGTTATTTCTCTATTCGCAGGAATGGTGTTGTAACTTGTGTCAGCATATTGAAACCCCTTTAATACAGTAGGGTTTTTAAATTCAGGGATATACCTGGAGATGGGATCGTCAAGTCTGAATTTACCTTCTTCCCACAGCATCATTACGGCTGTTGATGTAATTGCTTTGCTCTGAGAAGCAATCCTGAAAATATCGTCAGTTTCCATTTTTCTTCCAGATTGATTATCAGCCAATCCAAAAGCCCTATGATAAACGATCTTGCCATTACGGGCTACCAAAGCAACGACCCCTGGAATATCCCCATCTGCAACAGCTTCCTCCAATATAACATCAATACGGGCCAGACGTTCAGATGACATTCCTACCTGCTCAGGACGAGCTTCAGTTAAAGGAGGTGATTTTTTGATGGAACGGGTTTGTGATAATCCGGTTCCAGCAGAAAAAAGGATAAGAATTATTATTAATAGCTTTTCTTTCATCGGATTC
>JAYEFL010000040.1:0-5227 GCA_034658635.1 Bacteroidota bacterium
TCTGGAACGCGATTTATCTACCCTGTAAAAACGATCGAATATCTTATTTAAATCATTTGACGGAATACCAACTCCTGTATCCTCAATGGACAAAACTGCCTCAGACGATTTCTTCACCAGTTTTATAATTATCTTACCATTCTTCTTATTATACTTTACTGAGTTATCGATCAAGTTCCATAATAATCTTGTTATCAATTCTTTATTCCCCTTTATCTTAACATCATCCTTTGCCTCGAGGCTCACAGAAATATTCTTACTATACGATAAAATCTGAGCATCATCATGTATCTCGTTAATGATCTGGCTTAGATCGACTGTTGTGAAATGGTACTCAATTTTGCTTGTGTCCAGTTTGTGGATTAGTAACAAACTTTCTGATAAAGACGACAAATATTGGATTTCTTCTAGAATACTCTCAAGTTTGTTTGATACTTCTTTAGGATAAGTATCATTTTCTAAAAACATCTCAATTTCTCCCCGGATAATGGTGAGTGGAGTTCGAATTTCATGTGCAGCATCCTGCGAAAACTGCTGAACCATATTAAAGGATTTTTCAAGCCTGTCTATCATAGAATTTAGCCTGACAATCAGATCAGTAATTTCGTCATTCCCTTTTGGTTTCTTGATTCTTTTACTCAAATTTTTCGATGTAATATTTGATGCTGTTTTTGTAATGTTTTTAATAACCCTTAAAGATCGTTGAGTAATAAAATACCCGACCAATATTGATAATAGGATCCCGATCGGTAATACCCATAGCAAAATTTGCAAAATTTTCTTCTGAATACTTTTTACTGATGACAGGTCATAGCCAAGATAAAGAGTGTAACCACCTTTATCAACAGCAGTCATCATAAATTGAAGTGTATCAATTTGAACCCTTTCAATTGTTTGATGTTCAATACTTGCAGGTTCTATCTCCTCCCTAAGGAATTCATATTTATCAGAAACAAATCTTAGTACTTCCCCGGTATAAACAAAAACCAGATAATTATCATCCTCTGTTTTCCTGCGAAAAAAAACATCATTAGCGTCCATTCTTCGATCATATCGTCTGGAAATAAGGTAGTCGTAAAATCTCCTATCCATGTATGGATCATCTATTTCCCTTAGTCTGGGCTCTATCCACTCTGCCTTATCTGCAAGATCTTCATCAATATCATTAATAAGCTGATAACTCAGCAATGAATAGATGATTACAAATATTACTGTCAATAGAACAGACAGCAAGCCGGTATACCATAAAATGATATTGAATTTATACCTACTGATCTTCATAATTAATTATGTTTTAAACATATAACCATATCCCCTAACTGTATGGATAAATGTTTTATCGAAACCATTATCTATCTTTTTGCGGAGCCTGTTTATGTACACATCAATAAAATTAGTTCCCCTGTCAAAATCATAGTTCCAAACATGCTCTGATATAGTAGTTCTGTTTAATGCCCGGTTTTTATTATAGGCCATGAATTCCAATAAAGAATACTCTTTTGCTGAGAGGTCAATCTGCTTCTTTCCGCGAATCACTTTACGCTCGATAATGTCTATTGTAAGGTCATCAAAATTAAATACCGACTCTTTTTGAGGATGAATTCTTCTGTATAAGGCCCGGATTCTTGCCAAGAGCTCATCAAAAGCAAATGGTTTCACCAGATAATCATCAGCACCTTTATTCAGACCTTCAATTCTGTCTTCTACCTGTCCGCGTGCTGTAAGAATAATTACCTGTGTACTTATCTTTTCCTTTCTGATCTTTTGGAGCAAAGTAAGGCCATCTATCTCCGGGATCATCAGGTCTAAAATTATTATATCATATGATTCATCAAATGCTTTTTCAAGGCCAACCCTGCCATCACATGCAATGTCAGTAACATAGCCTTCACTCTCCAATCCATTTTTTATAAAGGCAGCTACTTTTTTTTCATCTTCAACGATTAATACTCGCATGATATTCAATTTATTTATACCGAAATATAGGCTTATAATCATTGAAAACCATGCATAATCAGTTAGATTACAGGATTGTAATCTAAAATTCATTAAGTATTAATCTTACTGTAAGGTGATTTTAATCTTTGCTGAATAGTTTTGGAGCATAATGATAGACAAGTCGGATCAATACATCTTTAATAAACAAATCATGAGAATTAAAAGTAATTACAAAACAGCAATCCTGATTTCCATTATTTCTCTATTGCTTTTTCCCGGATTTTCAGTCTCCTACGCACAGGTAGAAGATGACCAAAATGCAATGATAAGAGAAAAAGCGATTAAAGTTTTTCTTGACATGAGAGGCAGATGGACTGAACACATAAAAAGCGAGATCCCTTTTATAAATTATGTTCGCGACCGGAAACAGGCCCAGGTATATATTATGCAAACAAGTCGGTCAACTGGTGCTAATGGTTCGGAATATACCATTGCTCTTATTGGACAAAAGGAATTTGAGTCTGTTAATGATACTCTTATTTACATATCTAAGGCCTCGGATACGGATGAAATGACCAGAAGTGAAATAATCAAGGTTCTTAAAAGAGGGCTTATGCGATATGTTGGAAAAACTCCACTGGCTGAATATATTACCATAGATTATAAGATTAGTACAGAACCTGCTGAAGTTATAGATAAGTGGAATTACTGGGTTTTCAGTAGCAGGTTCAGTTATGACATGAGTGCACGGTCGTCAAGAGATGATTTCGAAATCGATGGTTCATTTTCTGCTGACAGGGTTACTCCGGAATTGAAAACCAGTTTCTATTTAGGTTCCAATTATGAAAAAAGGAAGTATAAGTTTTCCAGTGGTGAGACCTATACCAGCATTTCCCGTTCTCAAAATTTTCGTGGAATGATCGTTAAAAGTATTAACAATCATCTTTCGGTTGGAGGGTATACATCAGCGAATTCATCATATTACTCAAATACAAAATTTGCATTTGAACTAGCTCCTGCTATTGAATATAATATATTTCCATATTCGGTATCGACACGGCGTGAGTTCAGATTTTTGTACAAAGCAGCATACAGGAATATTTATTATGAAGAAGAAACCATCTATCTCAAGACTCATGAGAACTTGTTTTCCGAAAGCCTTTCAGCCTCATTTGAATTAAAGGAAAGGTGGGGGTCATTGAGGGCAAACCTGGAAGGATCCCATTTTTTTCATGACTTCAGCAAGTTTAGCTTTGACATTTCAGGGTACATGAATTTGAGAATATTTGAAGGTTTCTCTATGGATATCAGTGCCGGCTATTCTGCGATACGTGATCAGTTAGCTTTAAGAAAGGGAGGAGCTACAGAAACTGAAATCTTTTTACATCAAAAAGAAATTGCCAATAATTACAGGATGTATGCTGATATCGGATTCCGCTATACATTCGGATCCATATATAGCAATGTCGTTAATCCTCGCTTTGGAGGCGGCAGAAGAGGCAGGCATTAATGACATACAACTGAACAAAAACAGAAGCTATGGAAAATATAGAATTAGATAAGATAGTTGGATACAAGGCCTGTACAAAAGATGTGCAATCTACATTATCCCTTATCATAGAGTTCAATACAGATCTATGCGAAAAGCTGAATAAATTAGATGCACGAATAAAAAAACTGGAACTGAGGCTTAACTTAGAACAGAGATCAAATATGGCCAGGAAATGTGGAAACTATTAAAGGAGACCACAAAAGAGCCTATCGTCTTTTGAAAAACACCTTACCTGAGCAATTGATATTTTTCAGGGTAATATTTAATCTAATATTCTCACTGCCTTCAGTTACCACCGCTGTTCTATTTATGTTCCAGACCATCGGGTTTTCTTTTGATTGTTGAAGCACTCCGCTAACAGAGGCCTGCTCTTGTTGAAGAAGTACTTCGTTTTTGAAAACTATCTTATCCACTGGCTCATCAAGTTCAAATTTAACCTGCCACTGGCCTGCTTCTGTAATCTTACCCGTTACATACGCACAAAATTAAGTCCCCATAGTTCTGTAAGTTTCTCATAGTCCTTACGTTTTGGCCAGCCCACACGTAAGGAATCACTTTTAGCATCGGCATTCACATTTACGCCATGTAAAATAAGCGCTCTACCATCTTTGTCTTTAATAAATACACGATCTGTGTTTTCACTGTAGGTGAAATTTCTGATTGTTAAAATTATTATTAAAAGAAGTACAACACCTATCCAAACTATTCCTTTCTTACTTATACTCATTGAATTATTTATATTCTAGATTGTAATTATATCCATTGTCAATTTTTATGCTTATTATTTGAAATCTAGTATTGCGAAAGTATTACTTTCTAGTTTTTCAATATTTATGCTAAGTACTTTTTCTTTATACCTTATTTTATAATCCTTCCCAAGTTCTGAATAGATTTTAGCTTCAACTAAATTTCCATTTTCCCATTTTATATCTACCTCAAATCCATTTCGAGCCCGTAAACCTCTTACTTCTCCGGTTGGGTATTTTGTTGGAAGTGCAGGCAGCAAGACAATTTCTCCAGTGTGGCTTTGCAACAACATTTCTGCAATGGAAGCTGTTATTCCAAGATTCCCATCAATCTCCCACAATCCACGGAAATTGGAAGTAAAATTGGGAAATAATGCTTGTTCAAAATGATTGTCTAATACAGTCTGGAGCATTTGTCCATCGCCCAACCTGGCCCAAAATTTAGCAGAAAAGCTACCTGTCCAACTTCCACATCCATTTGTTTCCCATGGCTTTCGATATACAAGAGTTTTCCTGAATGCTTCAGACAACTCTGGCGTTTCAAGGGGTGAAATCTGGTTTCCAACAGCCAATCCCCAACCATGTGCAACCTGTCCACTCTGAGCGCTAGCTGGTTCCCAGTCGTCTTTCCACTCTTGCAACCGACCGGTAGTAGGACTGATTCTCATTGGTAGTAATTGACTTAAATAATCATCTAATTTTTCTGCAAATTCTAAGTCGATTCCAAGTTCTATTGTTGCAGATTTACAATTTTGAAACAGGTCGCGAATGATTTGCATGTCCTGAGTTGCACCAACACAAGCCCATCCGGTTGTTCCATCTGGTTTTTTAAAAAGATTTTCGAAAGATTCGGAAGGGTTGGTCACTAAAAAACCGTCCTCATCACGCTGCAAATTATCAAAATAAAACTGTGCAGCACTTTTCATTACAGGGTAAACCTCTTGTAAATATTCTTTATCAAGGGTAAATTCGTAATGTTCCCAAAGGTGGT
>JAYEFL010000041.1:0-5196 GCA_034658635.1 Bacteroidota bacterium
TCCTGCTCTTTACTTTCTTTGCGTAATTCTGTCAGTTCAGCAATGAGTTGTTCTTTGGTTTTATCGGTATCTTTATTCATAACTCAGGCCTCCTTTATTTCCGGAAATAAAATTAAATAATTCATCTTCGCTTTTATCTCCAAGCGTAAAAGTAACACTTCCGGTATCCAAAGTCAGTTTTGCAGTGCGTCTTTCGTATCCGCCCAGAGATGTTCTTTTTATGCTCAGCTTTTCCCTTTCCACTATTTCAAAGATACTAAAAATCAGGTTATCAGCGATTGTGTCATTTTCTTTTCTGAGGACATTTGCCCCGCCAAGCAAACAAATTTCAATGTTTGTTTTTTTGCTGCCAAGCTTATTTAGCTCATCTAGTAAATTTTCAATAGCGTTTTCAGCATATTTGTTTTCCTCCGCCTTGTCTTCTGTTGGTGATTTGCCGGGAAGCATGATGTGGGCTATTCCCCCGGTTTTTGAGGTTTTATCGTAAGCTACAACTGCCACGCAGGAGCCTAAAGGAGATGATTTTATCAATCCTGTTTCTGAGCCAGTAGCCAATTGTCCGGTAGCTACAAGCTTAGTTTGATTCTCTGTTATTTGTTTGTGGTATGGCATTGTTTTATGCTGCATTTAACTAGTCGCTGTAAAGGATAACTCGGGTATTTTTCCTACTCTTGATGCCATACAATTCGGCAAATGCTCAGGAATGAAATTGTTTTCGATATATTGACCAACTGATAGGGCTTATTAAACACTTCCTGAGATATTTTGAAATGACCTGACAATGTACGAATTATCTCCTTTGACAAACCCTTTGGATAATTAATTTTTAACCACCTTCACCCAATAACAAACCCCGGTCTGATCAACTAATCTGACAAGATAAACCCCAGATTCATAATTCTGCAGATTAATTGTCTGATCTGCCGAATTCCTCATGATTTCTCCGTGCTTGATTAATCTTCCCTGAGATGATAATACCTGATAACTATACTCCATATTTGCCGGAACATCTAAGATGACCAAACCATCTGTTGGAATAGGATAGGCGCTTATCTTGCTATCAAGAAGGTCAAAATCTGATCCTGAAGTATCACCGTTGCAACCCACTACCGAGAATTCTGCAGCTGATGACCAGGCATTGCCGTTTACTTCTGAAAGAGCAAGCAGCTTCCAATACTGTCCGGATTTTGTTTCAGGCAAAATTACTGTCTTAGGTGCAGAGTTATTATCCCAGGTACCGGTTGCAACAGGATCACCATAATTCATATAATCATCTCCAACATATAGTTCCCAGTCTTTGATACGACCATTAGAACCCGACTGACGAGGGAGATAAATGAATTTATGCACACTGAAGCGACTAACCATATCAACCTGGAATTCATGCGGATACGGATCAGAACCTGTGCTCCACTTAGTATGCCATATAGTATTGGGATCATTGTCTATCGCGTTGATACCATGACCAGAATAATTCCTTTCTTCGCTATCAACATATAACAACCTCCAGGTATCTTTGGGCAATTCTGCCGGATTTGTACAATCTCCAACTGAAGGACAGGTAGTTGTTGTAACCATGTCGGGAATAGTCTTGATATAGGTCTCTCCATCTTTTGTAACAGTAAGCGTCACGCTATACGAACCCGGAGTTCCTAAAACAACTTCAGGATTCCTGGTGTTTGCATCACTAATATAAGCCGGTGCCGGAGTGATACTCCATTCCCATGATACTCCTTCATGATTAAGCATTGAATGATCATCAAAGTGTATAGTATCCAGCATACAATTGAAAAGAGGCCTTTCAACCCATGGGGTAATAATTGGAGAGAATGAGGTTTCCTGTAAAGGTGATTCCCATACACCTCCATTTCCGGCCGCTCTTAATTTACTATCACGAAAGAATGGCAAGGATAAGTTTAAATCCATGCTGGCCGGATAATCATTAGAAAAGCTCGTCCAATCTTCTTCACTATCCCTCCTGAAATAAACTTTGGCTGATTTGCCATTTTTCGAATTGGTCAGCAAATAAACCAGATCTTTTCCATCCTGAGTGGGCTGGATAACCAATCCCTTAGTATATTCAGAAATACTGCCTGTCAAGTTAGTCCAGGTATCACCTCCATCTTCTGATTTGAAAATTTTACCGATATCTGATGACCAGGTTCCATTCTGCAAACAAGCATAGATTTTGTTACCATCATAAGGAGAAATGGCGAAAAACAGTTTTCCTTTCCAGTTTGAGCTTCCGTATGGATATCTTGTAAGTGAAGTTTTTGCAGTCCATGTATATCCACCATCTTCACTCTTGTACAATCCACGATTCTTCACATCGGCATAAATAATATCAGGATGGCTATAACTGATCTGCAGATACATCACCCTGTCAGGAAACACATGGATTCTTTCATGACTCACTCCCATGTCAGAACTTCTCCAGATACTATTGCCTTCGCCCAGGTAAAGAATTCCATAATAATTAGGATGTGCAACAATATTACTTCTTCGTCCGCCATATTCATCCATATTCGGATACTTGCTGAAAACAAAACGCCCCTCAGGCATTCCGGCAGCCTCTTTCGGCAGAATCCAGCCGTTACCAAGGTCGTTAAATGCTACATGGCGACTCTTCCCTTTCAGAACCCAACCTGTAGGAGACTCAGCACCACCCATGCGCAGAGCCTTATCGCCGTAAAAATCAGCAATTGCAGTGTTCCCATTATGGTATCTTCCACCAACCATGAGATCCTCATTCCAGCCCTGGTCAAATCCCCACATGTCTGATCCTATGATTCCGTTAATACGCGTGGCAGAATTAGAAGTATTGGTGAAGTTATCAGTAGTAATGGTCATTCCTCCGTCGGTTGCAACCCATGTCTTACCGCTTGGTAACATTTTTATATCCTGGATATCCGGATGAATACTGAAATCGCCTCCGTATCCCCCTACTTTTGCAAAATTAACACCTCCGTCGGTGGACTTAAACAAGGTACAAGTTCCCCAAAAAACAGTATTTTCATCATTTGGTGATACTGCCAATACATAGTCAAAATACCCCTGTCCTGTTGAGAACCCACCTAATCCAGCCTCTGATCTTGGTTCACCTTTCTTTGTGAGCACCCAACTCCAAGTATCCCCGTCATGAGTTCCTTTATAAATATATGCAAACTGATCACCTCCCTCTGCAACCAACATAGTTACATAAACGATATCAGGATTTGCCTGAGTTACAGCCAGTAATGCCCCACTGTGATTCGTATGATCTGATGGAAAGTTCTCATCCTTCTCAAATGTACTACCTCCATCTCTTGATATAATAAACTCGAATTTGGCTCCCTTTGCAGAAGAAATCCCATAAATAATACTGTTATCATCTGGCTTGATCTCAACATCCCAGCTTGCTTTGGTCCATTTCCTTTCCCAACTCACACCTCCATCAGTACTAATATACAAGCCCTCACCTGCAGCAGCTACAAGTTTCTCTGGCTGAGTATGGTCGATGATAAGACGATTAGCTCCAAATAAGCCTGAACTCTCCAGCATAGGAGTCCAATTCAATCCTCCATCCGTGGTCTTATGTATCTGTTTCCCACCCGACACATAAACAATATCCGGATTTTCAGGATGGATAGCTACAGCAGTAATCCCCCCTCCAAAAGGATATCCTTGTCCTGAAAGCTGCCAGGTGTGACCTCTGTCTACTGTTTTATTCACATATCCTGTTTCAGTTCCAGTAAAAAGTATATCATTATCAGTAGCAGAAACATCAAATGAATAAACGTTTACCTGCCAGGGACATGAAAGAGGAGCCTGAGCAGCTCCGGAAGAGTTCAACCAGAAGGTTTCCTTAGGTCCGATGAAAGTCCAATCGGATCGGTCTTCAGATCCACTCTTCTTCGATATGGAAGCTTCCTTTTGGGCTGACAATAGGTTTTTCTGATATTCCACAAGATCCGGAATCTGTATCGATCCATCCTCCAGAACATAAGATGCAACAGCTCTTCGCCAAATCTTGTAATACCGGATAATCGGACTCTTCTCTCCCGTATGGGAGCTCATATATATTTGAAAGTTCTCCTCTAATTCATTGAAATTGATTGGACTGTCATACAGCATCCTGGCCCAATCAGGGTAGCTATTATTGTAAGCTGGCTTATAACTTTTAATAATTCCAGGTATATCATCATATGGGGTAAATTGAGATTGTACAGGATTAACAAAAAAGAACAAGCCTATTAATAAGACAGTTAGGTTTTTTTGTGAGCTGTGAAATTTTGTCATACTATTTGATGTTTTTTGGAATTGCAAAGTACGACAAATAGTTCTTGCTGCATATCTAAACCTCAAATTTTAGCCTCAATTCTTCAAGGCTCTCAGCCGAACCAACAGCTGTTACACAATCACCCAACCTGAGTCGGGTATATCCGTGTGTCACAATCATGTGACCTTTACGCTTAACAGAAAGTATGAGAATATCTGTTGGCAACCTCAAATCACGTAAGGCAATACCATGAATATCTTTATCAAATACTTCAATGTCTTCAGTATCCTGACCTTTTTCCATCCCGAGAAGTAATGAAGTAGCTATTGGTGCACGAACAAAATGGTCTAACAATCCAACCATGGCTGTTGCCGGCTCAACAATTATTGCTCCAAGTTCGTGAAAGCGGTTAAAATTCTCTCTGTGATTCAATCTTACAATGATCTCTCTGGTGCCAAAATTCTCATACACTAATTCGCAAATTTTGAAATTCTCTTCATCTGAAAGCATCAGCACAATAGCCTCTGCCTTAGAACATTCAAGCATTTTTAATGCTTTCATATCAAGGTCATGAATGAATTCTATAGTAACATCCATCACTTCCGGCACTTCATTCTGCTTCTTTAACGAAGCTATTTTCACACCCCAGCCATTCTTATGTAATTGTCGAGCCAAAGCCATCGACTGATCCTCCAATCCAAAAACTATGGCATCATGGCTTCCGTCAAATACAGGTGTTTCAGCTCGCAAATGGGCCTCCCCTTTATAGCTGATTGCCCATTTAAATAAAGGAGGACCAATAAATTGATTCAGCACGATAACTGCAACAATAATAGTGGCAAATTCCGCTCCCCATACACTAAACTCCCCTGCAACCTTCGTTGCAAGTCCCAGACCCACACCAGCCTGAGTTACATACGGCATCCACCCAATACGCC
>JAYEFL010000042.1:0-19073 GCA_034658635.1 Bacteroidota bacterium
GCGGATTATCCTTAATCCGTCGAAAATTAATCTCCATTCCACAATAAGGCGGACACATTTTAGGAAAATACCGGTTCATGGCAATAGCATTACCGCCAAGATAGGGAAGGCTCTCAAGCAAAATAACAGACACTCCGGCCTCAGCCGCCTCAACAGCAGCAGTAATCCCAGCCATCCCACCACCAATAACTATTATAGGCTTATTATTTTTCACTTGTATTAATTAACTTATTCTACTGAGTCACGGAGTCCCCGAGTCAAACCAAATCAATAACATCCCGCTTCACCATCTCCCATTCATCCGTCTCAGGATTCCATCTGCAATTTGCAAATACCTTCCAGTCTTCTTTCATTTCCGGGAAGTCGGTTCGGAAATAATAGCCAGGCCATCTTGTTTCTTCTCTGAAAAGTATTGTTCGGATGTGTGATTCTGCCTGCCACATCCGATGAATATTCTCCCAGCAGCGCATGAGTTCATGTGTGTCTTCGGCGGCCAGTTTTAATGAGTCTTCTTTCATGAACTGGAGAAAATGCATGCCTCTTTCCAACATGGGTTTAGAAGTTTTGAATGCCTGCGAGGCGCCTCCGGCGTACTCATCCATGATCTTTTGCAAGCGGAACATAAACATTTGTGGCTTGACAAAGTTTGGATTAATATCAGGATCGTTTGCGTAATCTTTATGTTCGCTATATAGCTCGAGCGGCTGAAAAGTTTCTTCCTTTATTCGTTGAATCTGTTCTTCATCAATTTCAGGAATTTCTGCATTATCCACGGCAAAAGCCACCATGCCTTTTCCGGCAATCCTTCCTTCAGAGAAAGATCCTGAGGAGAATTTATGGCTGGATGCACCTGAAGCATCGCCTGCAGCAAACAAGCCTTTAACAGTTGACATATTAGGATAACCCCAATGATATCCGTCTAAATCTTCAGGACCGCTAACCCAGGCTCCACTTCCACCGGAATGTGACCCAATAAAATATGGTTCACAGGCTGAAATTTCTGAGGGCTTCTCTTCGGGTTTAACATTAGTGGAGGCCCAAAGCAAGGCCTGGCTAATGGTCATGTCAAGGAAATCTTCCCAGGCCTCTGACTCCAGTTTTTTGAGGGTTCGTTTGGCTGACTTTTCATCTTCAGATTCATCAACGATCTTCTGTATTGCTTCTTCTGTTCTCATGTAGATGGGGCCTTTGCCTTCGTTGACTTCCAGCATCATGAGATGGTTTCTTAAGTTGGTAGGTGTGGGTTTAGTTGCACCATAAGGTAACCATTTGTTCAGTTCATCAGTACGGGTTTCCATGTAGTTTTCGCCCAAAGCATTTGTGGCTCTGGCTTTGAATAGCAGGAACCATGCACCAACTGGTCCGTATGCATCTTTAAACCGCACTGGTACAAAACGGATCTCCTGACAGGTCATTTCAGCACCAGCTTTCAAAGTAAAGTAAGTGCTGGCTCCAGAGTTAAATGGCGGATACCATGAGCGTCCCATTCCTTCACCCACTGATTTGGGTTTGAAAACATGAACTGCTCCGCCCAGGGCGGTAAGTACACTTTTCGCAAGAAAAACATAGAATTTCTTATCCCGTATGCTGAATCCTGTAGCACCTATACATCTACCTTCCTTCATAAGAGGTTGGGTAATGAATACTCTTTCGAAGTATTGTCCTTTATCGCCCAGTTCAGCTAAAGCATTTTTTGCAGCTTCAGCCACTATGGTTTTGTAGGATTCTCCGTTTATCATTATCTGCCATCGACCCTCATGGACATACTTCCCATCATCATCCTTCCAGATCGGAAGACCCCATTTTTCAAACAGGTGTACAGAAGAATCTACGTGTCGAGCAATATTGGCCACAAGATCGTCGCGGACGATACCCATCAGGTCATTTTTGACATATTTAATGTAATCAGAGAGGCTGTTATCTCCATCCTTCAATCCAATATACTGATTGATAGCTGACAAACCCATAGCTACGGCACCACTTCTGTCCATGGCGGCCTTATCTACCACCGTTACAGATAATCCCTGTTCTTTTGCCCAGTGAGAGGCTTCAAAAGCTGCTCCGCAGGCAGCCATGCCTCCACCCAGAATTAACACATCAGACCGTACAATTACGGTTTCAAAATTATTAGTTATTTCCATAAAGTTCTAGATTTTAGCAAGTTCATCTAATCCATTTGACTCGGGCTCAGTTCTTAACAAAGGACTTTTCAGGTCTTTACTGGACGTGGAGAATCCTGCATCAGGTACTGCGCTTCCCTCCGGGATAGTACGGGTTTTGAATTTAAACCGCTTTAATTCCCCATTGCGGAATTTTATTGACCACATAATTGTGTCTGAGCTGCGTAAGGGTTGAACCATCCCTCCCAAAGGCATGAAATCAGCATATCCGCGGATCTCAATGGCCTGTGTCGGACAAATCTTTACGCAATTGTAACACTCCCAGCACATATCCGGAGCCCGGTTGAAGGCCTTCATTTTTTCGGTGTCAAGAACCATCAAATCATTCGGACAGATATACATGCAGGCTGTCTTGTCGTGCGATTTACACCCATCGCATTTTTGGTTGATCACAAAACTTGGCATTGTTTAGGATTTAGAATTTTAATGCGAATAAAAATAACAAATATGTGCAATCATCAAGCTAAGAGTGGCTTAATTGAAAGGGTTCTAAATAGGGGATTCGGGGATTCGGTTATTCGGGGATTCGGGGATTCGGTTATTCGGTTATTCGAGTAACTGTTCCCTGAGTTGAGGTCGTCAAAATGTCTTTGTGTCGAAAGATTGACGAACGACTGAATCTTGGTATTTAGAGAATCCTGAAGGGATTTAACACCATATATAATTGAGTTATAAAAATCTGATATGTTCGCCCCCAACTGGGTCGATGTTCTTCTAAGAACTATTATCGTGCTATTAAGGTTTGCATACTTAGGATTCATTTTATCAATCCATCAACCCAGGGATCAATTCCCCGAATAACCGAATAACCGAATAACCGAATAACGGAATAACGGAATAACCGAATCACGGAATAACGGAATAACGGAATAACGGAATAACGGAACCCCCGAATAACCGAATAACCGAATCACGGAATAACCGAATCCCCAAGTCCCCATCTCACCACTCTGAATTATTCACAAACTTCAGATCTTTAGTAAACCTTCCTCTCCTGAGCGAATCCATTGCTTTAGGAGATAGTTGCATGTTTGGGAACTTTCGGCTGAATTTGGAGGCAACAATGCCGATAGCGTTGTCAATATTTCCTTTTGTTGCCCTGTGGGTATCTATATCAGGGCTACTTTTGCTAAGATAATGAGTCAGGTCCTGATCAGATGTTGATATGGTAAGGATAAGTTCAATAGGTTTTCTGTATTCTATCAATTCATCTTCATGTACTTGTAAACCATAGTATGCATAAACAGGATCACTATATATGTATGCTTTATAACGATCTTGCATCCATTCTAATTCTTCTTCAAATATTCGCCTTGAATAAGTTACCGTTTTGGTTTGTAATCCTTTGGTTTGATGCATTTCTTCATAAACCATGGTAAATGCAATTTCATAACTATAGGTCATTCCCGATGGAAACCAAATAAATGAAACCGGGTCATCATAAAAGTATATTCGTTTTGTTGCATGACTCGGATAGGCCACGACAAGTTCAGTAATTAAATGGGTGGTAACAATAATTGGTTCTGAGCCATCTCCCGGATCAATGTGTAAAGTATACATACCCGGATTCAACTTCTGCTCTAACTGGTAAACTGGATTTGGGAATTCAGGAAAGTAGCCTTGTTGCCTGGGTAGCGATTGATTCAACTGAAAGGAATAATCTTGCGTGGTTCTGTTTCTTCCCATAGTTATCATGGGAGAATCATAATATAGGCGCCCGGGATCATGGATCATCTCTTCCACGCTTATTTCATCACCAAAACTCTTAGTCAGCCGAACCGTATGAATGGAATCAGATGCATCAAAAATGGCGTAAACTACTGGAACAACTTCTCCTTCAGACACCAAATCAATTTCTTCTGTACACCCCCATAGTACTAAGATAATCAAACCCACACCCAAGCGCACACCCATACCTACTTCCCCCATCCCATTTTTTCACAATCAGCAGGATCAAGATCAAAGTTCATCTCAATCTGAGTTCCAGTGACTGTAAAAGTTGAATCTGTCATCTGCCCATCCAAAATCATTCCAACCTCGTACGTAGCATACATTTCTGCATACATAACGAGATTACCCACTACAATAAAGAGTTCCTTCCAGTTTTCTCCGGGTATCCGGTAGTATCCCTGAATTGTTGGTAATATTTCACCGGCAGGACATATTACTTTCAGCTTAGCATGAATCAATTGCTTATTGGTTTTTATCAAATGAACATCCCAGGAGTCTGGAGCATTTTTTGGTTCCGGGATCTTGAAAATAAAGGGATCAGTAACGAATAGCCCATCAGGAACATTCCTGGTTACCCTCATTAATAGCGGTTTGTCTTCAAGGAATTCACTATACTCAATGACCGGGTTTGAAAAGGAAAGCACGTAATTTCGTTGTTTGATAGTTTCTTCAGTTTTCCAGTCCAGCCACGCCACTTTTATTGGTAATGGATCGCGGCTCAAACCATCATCTTTGGTGAAATGAATTGAACCCACCAGTTGAACCAGAGAGGATGAGAATTCTACTGTCTCATTAACAGGATTTTCACATGGATACTGAATTCTCATTTCAGAGGGACTGAATTGTAGTGCATCATCCGGATTAATCGCTTGAAATAAAAGTTTAACAGGAGTTTGCTCAGGGACAGAAAGATCTAGTGAATATGAAAGAGAATTGTCAGGAATAGTAATTGTTCGATTGTGAATAGTTCTGTTGTCAGATTCACGTAAAACTAATAATCTTATTTGAGTGCCAATTCCTTCACCAAGTCTCTCAAATTGGATTGTACCCTGAAGTTTGCATGTTGTGGACGCAATCTGCATGTCAATGATTTGATTCTCTAAGCAGGAATTGCTAAACTCGACTGCCTGTGATTCCATGGTGAAGTCATTTGCTAATGTTCTGGCTTCCAGGGTGCAGGATATCGGACGATTTTCTAGCAACATGAACCAGAAATCATGTGAGTCTTGATTTTCATTTAATGACAGATTTAATGTTTTGTATGTGATTCCGGTTTCAGTATCTCTTATTCTTAGCCGCCCGGGGATTGGATAATATGGGAATGAATTTTGAAGATGAGTTTGTATTTTTCCGGTAAAAGGGCATTTCAATGGACGCAAGCTCAGACTGTTCTGAAAGCTGGTTTCTTCACTAGGTATGATAAGTATGGCCGGATCAGATGAAAACTTATAGTCGCTATGTAAGGCTCTTATCTGTAAAATGATTTCTGCTTCTATAGGTACATGAAAACCTAAGGGTAAACTGCCTTCTTGAATACTAACTTGTATTCTGTGGATAATCTCGTTAGTGCTTTTCATTCTGACAACTACTTCTCCTAAGAATTGCTCAGTTAAAAATTCACGTTCAAAATTCAAATCTAAGGTTCCCGAAATTTCCCTCGTCTGTGATTCTTCTCCTGCCACAAAATAAGACAAGTGATTCAGAGTCAATTCAGCTGTACATATGCTATCAGAGCACGATATTTCAACATTTTGCTCTGCGTTCCAAATTTGAGCGCCTGGATCAAGCGACCATGTTTTGAGGAATTGCTGTTGCTGAAAATCGGGCGGAACAACAAATTGCCAAACTGGTTTTTCAGGACCCTCAAATTGTTTGATAGTATCACCAGATTCTGTTGTCAATTCAATTTGAGTCAGTGCAGCTGGATTAATGACCAGCATATTTTCATTATCTCCGTCAAATACTCTTAAAATATTTCTCTCTTTTAATGATGTAGATTGAAATGATGGATAACTAACAACCGATAGTAGGAGTTCTGTTTCGCTTACTTCTCCATGCTGATTGATAAATTGTGTTTGCTCAGGAAATGTCAGATTTATTTGATTGTCAGGAGAAACTACTTCAAAGCTTTTATCAACGGTTCCTGACTCTAAATTCTCAAGTTGGAGCTTAAATGAGGAAGGGTAGGCAGGATTAACAGCATTTCTTGGCATTATTATCACATAAGTAGAATATCCGGTATCACTAAGACTCACGGAATAATCAGACTCAGCAAACCCGGGTGCACTTGCACTGAGGGTAAACTCAATAGGCATTTCCTTAGTTGGCGTATGAGGATCAAACGGATTAATCGCGACGCTAACCAGTCCGAAAACAGAGGAGATAGACTCAGGATGCTCTCCAACCTGCGTCAATACAGCTTCACCGTGTTTTCCACCAAATTCAGCTTGCACCTGGGTGAGGTCTTCCGCTCCTATTAACTTACCTGTTTCTGCATCAACAAACCTGAAGGAGACAAAAGTTTCGAATAAATCGTAATTAATAATAATCTTAACCCCATCCATAGGGTCAAAATCCTGACAAGCAATCAGCAAAACAAGAGAAAAGATCAAAGAAAACTTTTTTATCATACAAGGAGGTATTAGAAAGACCCAAAGCTAATGATTTTCCTAATTTCAACATTCAACATTCAACATTCTCCATTCTCCATTCTGCAATCTCCATTCTAAACCTCGTAGGTAGAACTTGCAGTATCTCCACCTCTACCCGTCCAGTTTGTATGGAAAAATTCTCCTCGCGGACGGTCAATCCGCTCGTAGGTATGAGCTCCAAAATAGTCGCGCTGCGCCTGTAGTAGGTTTGCCGGCAGGCGTGCTGATCTGTATCCATCGAAATAAGTAAGGGCGCTTGTAAGAGCCGGAATTGGGATGCCAATATTTAGAGATGAGGATGCAACTCTACGCCAACTGTTCTGGACTTCCATGATTTTGCCTTTAAAGTAGGGATCGATCAGCAGGTTATCCAGATTTGGGTTCAGGTCAAAAGCTTCTTTTATTTTGTCCAGAAAGGCTGAGCGGATGATACATCCACCACGCCATAAAAGTGCTATTGAACCATAATTGAGATCCCAGTTGTATTCTTTAGCCGCTTCACGCAGTAGGGTGAATCCCTGGGCGTAAGAAACCAGTTTGGCTCCATAAACAGCTTTTTCCAGATCAGAAATAAAATCCTCACGATTACCTTCAAACTTAATTGTTGGTACTGATAATAGTTTTGATGCAGCAACTCGTTGATCTTTTTGAGCCGACAAACACCTTGAGAAAACAGATTCTCCTATCAGAGTCAAAGGAATGCCAAGATCAAGGGCTGTTACACCTGTCCATTTGCCAGTTCCTTTTTGGCCGGCTGTATCCAAAATTTTTTCCACCAATGGTTCACCAGCTTCATCCCTGTATCCGAGAATATCCCGTGTGATTTCAATCAGATATGAATCCAGATCGCCTGTGTTCCAGGCTTTGAATACATCGTGCATTTCATCATGATTCATTCCCAGAAGATCTTTCATTATATGGTAGGCCTCTGTGATAATTTGCATATCACCATACTCAATCCCATTGTGTACCATTTTTACAAAATGTCCTGCGCCATCGTTTCCAACCCAATTGCAGCAGGGGGTTCCGTCTTCTACTTTGGCTGCAATTCCCTGAAATATTTCTTTTACTTCTGGCCAGGCTTTGGATGAGCCACCAGGCATCATAGATGGTCCGAGCAGTGCCCCTTCTTCACCGCCTGAAACTCCTGTTCCAATGTATAGCAATCCTTTGTTCTCTACATAACCAGTTCTTCGGATGGTATCTGGATAATGAGAATTACCTCCGTCAATAATTATATCTCCTGGTTCAAGATGAGGAATCAGCTTATCAATAAAATCATCCACAGGTTTTCCGGCTTTAACTAAAAGCATCACCTTTCTTGGTCGTTCCAAACTGTTTACCAGTTCCTGAATGGAATAGGTGCCAATGAAATTCTTATTCTTACCACGACCGTTAATAAAGTCATCTACCTTTGAGGTAGTACGGTTATATACAGCAACGGTGAATCCTTTGCTCTCCATGTTCAGTACCAGGTTTTCACCCATTACTGCTAAGCCGATCAGGCCTATGTTTGCAATTTTTTTATTTCGTCTTTCGTCTTTCGTCATTCGTTTTTCGTTTTTTAAGAAGTGCTCAGTTATCAGATAAGTTAAAACCCAATCTTATTAAGAATGCTTTGTTTGTCTGATTGTATTGTGTAAGCCTTATACTCTCTGCGTATTGGATAGTTTCCTCTTAGCTCTTCGAATTTTGTTGGATTCTCTCTTAATCTTTGATCATCTTCCCAGATTGGATATGTAAGCAGTACGGCTTCGGCCAGGATCTCCTGATCAGATATGTTTTTTGGATCAATTAAGATATTTGGATTATCAGGATTTGGAAGGCCTTTTGGTTTCCAGTCGATTAAAGGTAAATCGAAATGTATTGATAAGGCCCTGATTATCTGCTGAGTACCATTTGCCTTGCCATCCTGGGAGTATCCTGCGATATGAGGGGTCGCGATGAAACATTTTTCCAGCAACTCAAGGCTTATTTTGGGCTCATTTTCCCAGCAATCGATTATTGGAGCTTGAATAATTCCTCTGCTGATTGCAGAGATTAAGGCCCGGGTACTTGTAACCTCGCCCCGACAAGTGTTGATTAGCAGTACGTCTGGTTTAATTTTGCTTATAAATGTCTCATCTGCCATATGGTGGGTTTTATCTATTCCCTTCATTGTCAGTGGTACATGAAAACTAATGATGTCTGCTTTTTGACAAATCTCATTCAGATCAGTAAATTGACCTGCTCCCTCTTTTCTGGCTCTGGGTGGATCATTCAGGAGTACCTGCATTCCTAATAATTTGCAGCTTTTAGCCACCCGGCTTCCAACATTCCCCACACCCACAATACCGATGGTTAGAGTTTCCAAAGATCTTTTCTTAATCCTGGCCCAATAAAGCAAGACGGCGGTTAAATACTGTTCAACCGAGTCAGCGTTACATCCTGGTGCATTGGTCCATTCAATGTCATGCGAATCACAATACTCGGTGTCAATATGATCAAAACCGATTGTGGCAGTACCTATAAAGGCTACTTTAGTTTTGCGCAATAATTCTTGTGTGCAAGATGTTCTGGTTCGGATAAGCATAGCATCAGCATCAGCAATATCAACAGGACTAATCTTTGATCCAGTCAAGTATATTATCTCAGCATAAGGTTCAAGAACCCCTTTGAGGAATGGAATTTTTTCGTCTGCTATTATTTTCATTTTTTGAATCTATCCTTACTCGACCATAATCCTAATGCAGGGTTATTAATATAGTATAATTGTTCTCCATTTGCCAGGCTATTGTAGCCAGGTGCAAGTTCAGAGAGCTGAAATTCTTTTGAATACTCATCAATATCTCCCCATTCAAAGCCCACTGATTCTATTTCTTCACGGCTGAGATTATCAGGATTTTTACCCGGACAGTAACGTATTGTAAATCGTCCTTCTGATGATCCGTGTATCAGATGGGCGGCTGCACTCAGGTTATCCATCAGTTCATCTTTGGTTTTGACTCCTTCGAGAGTGGCTTCTGTACCCCTGTATCCATATTTCCGAATTAGTCGATCGATTTCTTTGTCCTCGCCAAACTCTATCAAACCTGGTGCTAAAACAATTAATTCTCCATCGTCAGCCATCGCCATTCTTGTACGGTAAATACTTTTGTTACCAAGCCATGTGCTTTTGTATTCATCAGTGTTCAGATAGACAAGAACTTTTTTCAGAGGTTCATCTACCATCCTGAAATTCTCCTTAAGCGCGAGCTCAGATGCCTGATTAAAACACTCTTTATCAAATCCTGTAAATAGTCCGCTCACACCAGATGAGCCGATAACTGTTAATGCATAAAAAATGGGTAATTCTCTGGCAAAATGCTCTGATCCATAGTCGAACATTCTTCTTACCGGGGTGTCTGCCTTGCCCATCATTCTCTCCATACCGTAAACTGCTCCAACAAAATGACTCTTATTGATGCCTTCAGCACCTCCTGTACCAACGAAAATATTCTTATTATGATTTGCCATGCCTACCACTTCATGCGGTACAACCTGACCTATCGAAAGAATTAAATCAAAATCTCCTTCCAACAGCAACTTATTCACCTGAACCGGCCAGGTGAAATTTAATTTTCCTTCTGTCAGTTCTTTAATATACTCTCCAGGCACTTCTCCAAGAGTAACAACATCTGTTCTCCACTTGTGAACAACAAATAATGATTCCGGAACTTTCCCAAACATCTTGCTGATTTGTATTGATGTCATCCCGGTATGAGTTCCAAGAGCAGGCAAAACAGCCTTCACCTTATCTCCAAAATACTCCCAGGCCCATTCAGTAAGTTGTCCGGCAAAAGAATGATATCGAGTAAAGTCAGGAGGCACAATCAGCACCCGATTTCGGGAGCCCAAGCCATCCAAGGCTGTATAAAACTGATATTTAACTTCTTCTGCAGTCATAATTATTAATGTTCGATGTTTTACTTTATACTATTACTTATGACTTTCTGAAAACTGAAAACTGAAAACTGAGCTCTAAGCTCTTCCGAAAGACGAATGACGAATGACGAATGACGAATGCAGAATGCAGAATGCAGAATGGAGAATGGAGAATGGAGAATGACGAAAAGTCAAAACCAAGGAGCCTTATCTGGTAAGTACCCATCAAACTCCTCAAGCAACCTCTCTTCATACTCCCCCGCAAACTCCCCTGCAAAAAACCTCCCCATCCCTTCCTCATAAAATCTTTTCCATGAAGCCTCTTCGTGTCCTGGATTAATAGGGAAGAAAAGCACTCCATTATTTTTAGCTGCCTTCATATCTCCGGGAGCATCCCCAATCATCAATATCTTATTGTCTGGGTACTTTCCCTTTGCTGCCATAGCCAGATGCTCAGTTTTTGTTCCATATTCCTGTCCGGCAATGACTCTGACATATTGCTCTATATTATTCTCTTTCCACTCTCTTTCAAGGGCTTCAACCGGTGTTTGAGAAATGACTATGGCATCGGCCTGGCTTGTCAGTTTCCGGAGACTTTCTTCCACAAGTGGAAAGGGAGCTATTCCGTGTACCATTTCAGCCACTGTACGATTAACCGCCATTGACCATTCAAGAGCCCGGTCAATTACCTGATCATTTACTTTGGTTGCATAGGCTTGCAAAACAGGGTTGCCCAACTGAGTCTCATTTTTAGTCCATTCAAGTACAGCTGAAATGTCTGGCATTACAAATTTTCTGGCTTTTACTTCATCTCGTTCTTCCAGTAATCGAAAGCTTTCAATAAGAGTAATGAATCGGTTTGCTCCACGTGTTTTAGAATAAAGGTTTGCAAACTCCCAGGCCTCACGCACATATTTGGAGATAGTTTGTAAACCCCAATGCTTAATCACATTAGGACAAAAACATTCCTTGTGCTTGATTTCCATTGTATCAAAGACACAGCCATCTGAATCAATGCCGATGAAGAATTCCTTTTGCGGTTGAAGGGAGAGTAGTTTGGATTTTAGTTCTGGCATTTATTAAGAAGTTTTCAGTTATCAGTTTTCAGGCTTTACGAGCCGAAGGGTCATTTTCGATCAGCCTGTAGGTCATAAGCATCAAGTTTTTGTTCTGCAAAGATTGGTTCAAATCGTGTGAATCTTTGTATTCCATTTTCTAAGGGTACAGAAATCCAGTCTTTTCCTATTAGGGGGCGCACATAATCCAGAAATTCATCCTTTACATCCATTCGGTTTTCTGTCATCCATTTTTCAGGAAAGAAGCGTTCACTAAGTGCTACTTTTTGTAAAGGTACTTTATCATATCTGACAGAATAGGTTTTGCCCGGGTTTCTTAGTATTGTTGCCATCCATCCATTTTCTCCTGATGATGCAATTTCTACGGCCTTTTTTCCCACCAGATAAGCTTCATCAAGATCGATGCTTGATGCATATATCATTGAATGTCGCTGATCAGTGCCCATCACCTGTCCGCGGGCTGCTCCTTTAGCATTCAATCCTTTTTCATTCAGGTAATTTACTACTATTTGTTGTACAGAAATCCTGTTAGAGCCAAAAGATGTATGTCCGAAAGAATCTTTGACTTCTCCAACAGATCCCACATCGAATCCTTCACTAATAACTACCATGCATCTCTTACTACGAATCAGTTCATCATTAACACGGTTGGCCAGATCTTCTAATGTCAGACCTGATTCAGTGAGATAAATTTGTAATGGCATTTCCCTGTTGGGATCTGCAAGACGGGCAGCAGCCGGGATATATCCTATTTTTCTGCCCATGGCTTGCATCACTAAAACCGGATCTGCCGGTGAGGATCCACGGTTTTCTTCATTGGCATTCTGAATAATATGCGACCAATACCTGGCTACACTTCCATATCCTGGTGTGTGATCAATTAACTTAAAATCATTATCTCCAAGGTCATTATCAATGGTTTTAGGAACTCCCACTGCAATCAGATCAAGTCCTTTGGTTTTTGCCAGTTCGCTAACCTTGAAGGCAGTATGCTGTGAGTCGTTTCCTCCGATATAAAAGAAATAGCCAATATTGTGGGCTATGAGAACCTTCATCAGCCGATCAAAATCTTCAGTCTGCTGATCTTTCAGCTTATATCTGCAAGTGCCGATAGAGCCAGCAGCAGGGGTGGTTTTTAATAAAGCAATTTCATCAGGATTCTGGTCAGACAGATTTAATAGTTCTTCTTTTAATACTCCTTCTATTCCATGCCATCCGGCAAAAATAATTCCAAATTGATCGGGATAAGCACGACAGCTGTCAATTATACCCCTGAGCGAATTATTGATTACCGGCGATGGGCCTCCCGATTGAGCTATAAGAACATTCTTCTTCATTTGAATATCACTTTATTTTACAAATATAGTGACATTTCCAGTATCCCGTGTGCGCACACGGGATAATATCAGCAAGCTTCTCATATTTTCGTACTTTCGTAGCTTCAAATGACGAATTATGAGTAGAGAGAAACCACTGATTCTGGTTACCAATGATGATGGATATAAAGCTCCTGGAATACGACATCTGGTTGAAGTAGCCAGAAAATTTGGTGAGGTGCTTCTTGTTGGGCCGATGAAGGGGCAGTCGGGAATGTCACATGCAGTAACTCTTCATGAACCCATCCGTTTAAAGAAGATCAGTGAAGAGCCGGGCTTAAGAGTTTTTGCCTGTTCCGGAACTCCTGCAGATTGTGTTAAAATTGCTCTGAATCAGATACTGGATGTGAAACCGGATTTATTGCTTTCCGGAATTAATCATGGATCAAATGCTTCTGTGAGTTTGTTTTATTCAGGAACCGTGGCTGCAGCTGTTGAGGGTTGCATGAATAGTATTCCCTCCATCGCGTTTTCTGTCGACAATCACTCAATTGATGCAGATTTCAGGTTGGCCGTACATTATATTGGGCCAGTTATACGTGCAGCATTAAAGAATGGAATGCCTGATATTACCTGCTTGAATATCAATTTCCCGGATGTCCCAAAAGAAGAGTGCAAAGGGATCAGGGTGTGTCGTCAAACAAAAGGAGTATGGAAAGAGGAGTTTGAGCATCGGGTAGATCCTCAGGGAAGAGATTATTACTGGCTTACAGGGTTTTTCAGTAATGAAGAACCCAAAGAGACAGATACCGATGAATATTTAATGCAACAAAAATATGCAGCTATCGTTCCGATTAAAGTAGATGTAACGGATTATGAGGCAATAAAGGCGATTGGGGAGTGGGAGTTGGAGAATTAGCCAATTAGCCAATTTGATAATTTTCAGATTATGAAGGATCGGATTAATAATATGTGGGTTGGTAGTTTGTTGGGTATTTTGGTGCCGGTGGTGGTTTTGGTGGTATATCAGCAGCTGAAATTTGAGGATTTAAGTTTTTTTGATTTTCTGAAATCCTATTTCAAGATTGGCATTCTGACTCATGTTATTTCTCTTGCTGTGATTCCTAATTTGTTGTTGTTTTTTGGGTTTGTTAACACGGATAATCTTAAAGCTGCTCGTGGGGTATTATTATCAACTTTTATTTTTGCCTTTACTGTTTTAATCTTACGATTTTCCTGAGAATGAAATATTTTATTATAGCTGGCGAGGCATCCGGAGACCAACATGCAGCCCGATTAATGGAGGCTTTGTTGAGGAAGGATACTGATGCGGTTTTTTCTTTTCTGGGCGGGGATAATATGGAAAAGACCGGAGGATCTGCTGTTGTACATATTCGTGAGATGGCATTTATGGGATTTACTCAGATATTATCAAAACTCAGACGAATAAGGAAGAATTTTAAGATTGCCAAACAAGCAATTCAAGAATTTAATCCGGATGTATTGATCTTGGTGGATTACGCAGGATTTAACCTGAAGATGGCAAAATGGGCGAAAAATCATGGATTTTTAGTCTATTACTATATAGCCCCAAAAGTTTGGGCCTGGAATACAGGTCGAGTGAAGAAACTGAAGGCCTTCACCAATCAGGTATTTTCAATTCTTCCATTTGAGAAAGCCTTTTTTCATAGCCATCATTTGCAATGCACATACGTTGGTAGTCCTGTTCTTGAAGCTATTGAGGAAAATCTTGTGAGACATTCTGAGGCCAGGAGGTCGGCTTCAGGGAAAATTGCAGTTTTACCTGGCAGCAGAAAGCAAGAAATTGAACGGATATTACCTCTTATGCTTTCAGTTGTAGATGATTTTCCTGATTACCGTTTTATTATTGCCGGGATGTCTGCACATAAAAAGTTATATAAAGATATCCTTCCTGAATCAGATAGAATCGAATTACGCTTTGATGATACTTGGGAAGTACTGAATGATTCATCTGCCTCTCTTGTGACATCGGGCACTGCTACTCTTGAAACTTCACTGATAGGAATTCCGCAGATTGTTTGTTACAAAACAAATCCGATTTCATTCCAAATTGCAAGGCGATTGATAAAAGTTCGCTACATAAGTCTGGTTAATCTTATTCTGGATGCGCCTGCTGTACCCGAACTTATTCAATCAGAATGTAACCGCGATCAGATAAAATCCAGACTATGTTCGATTTTGCCAGATGGTAGTTCCCGCCATGATCAGCTTGAGATTACTAGTTTGCTGCGTGAAAAACTCGGCTCGTTTTCGGTGTCGCTTAATTTGTCCTCGCTGATAATCAATTCATTAGGTAGATAGAGAGGGCTCGCAAAAAATGTATAAATTTGTAGCTCAAAAAAAAATTAGATAAGTCTATGTTTACACTTTTCAGAAGGGAAATTAGCAGCTTCTTCAGTTCATTAACTGGCTATGTTGTTATCATCGTTTTCCTTGTTATGAATGGATTATTTCTGTGGGTTTTTCCAGGAGAATTCAACATATTGAATACCGGGTATGCCAGCCTTGATTCGATGTTTATACTGGCTCCCTGGTTGTTCTTATTTCTGGTTCCTGCAGTTACTATGCGACTTTTCTCAGATGAAAAGCGACTTGGAACTATCGAATTGTTATTTGTCAGACCCTTAACTGACCTCCAGATTATTCTGGCGAAATTTTTATCAGGACTGACGGTGGTAATTCTTTCATTACTTCCAACTCTCATATACTATCTTTCGGTTTACCTTATGGGGAATCCTGTGGGGAATATTGATTCAGGAGGGTTTTGGGGCTCTTTCATCGGACTCTTTTTTCTTGCTTCGGTTTATGTTTCGATTGGTTTGTTTACCTCTACTGTTTCTGATAATCAGATTGTTTCCTTTATACTGGGTGTATTGTTCTGTTTCATCATTTTTGTTGGATTTGATTATATAGGGGGACTGGGATTGTCAGGAGGATTTCAGAATATTGTTGAAAGGCTTGGAATTTCGTATCACTATAATTCAATGGCAAGGGGGGTCTTAGATACACGTGATGTCATATATTTCCTTTCGGTGATATCCATATTCACCCTTTTCTCTAAAATAGTTTTGGAAAGCAGAAAGTGGTAGTTATGAAAAAGAGACAAATAAAAACTCAAAATATTATTCAGCTACTTCTCCTGCTTGTAGTAGTGGTGTTGATCAATCTTATATCACACTTTGTGAACCACCGTTTTGATTTAACTCAGGAGAAGAGATATACACTGGCTCCTACTACAAAAACATTCCTGAACGATCTGAATGATGTGATTTATGTGAAGATATATCTCGACGGAAGTAATCTGCCAGCTGGATTTCGCCGTTTGCAAAAAGCTACAGCTGAGCTAATGGACGAGTTCAGAGTATATTCTGGTACGAACCTTGAATTTGAATTTATCAATCCTTCTGAAAGTACGGATCCGAAAACACGAGATGAGATATACCAACAGTTGGCAGGTGATGGAATGATGTATTTCAATGTGACTGTTAATCAGGAGGATGGATCAACCGCAAATATTCCGGTTTTTCCCTCTGCAATGCTGAGTTACCGTGCTCATGGTCAGCAATTTGACAGGCCGGTCAATTTCTTCCAGGGATCCAGCTCAAGTAAAATTAACGATGAAACGATAAACCGTGCCATTGAGAATCTTGAATATGAGTTTATTTCATCGATGCGTGTGATTACACGGGAAATGGTTCCCCGTGTAGCAATGATAACTGGTCATAATGAACTCACTGAATTGGAGTCTAATAGTCTGTTTATCGCATTATCTAACTTCTACAGGGTTGAATACGTTAACATTGATCAGCAGTTGAATGCATTGGATGAGTTTAATGCCATCATTATTGCAGATCCTAAAACCTCCTTTCCTGAGCAGGATAAATTCATCATTGATCAATTTATTATGCGGGGAGGAAAAGTATTGTGGATGGTTGACGCTGTTAAAGTGGATATGAATGTACTGGCTGACACCAATGAAGTGATGAGCAGTAGCAATGGGATTAGTCTGGGAGATATGCTCTTTGATTACGGAGTAAAAGTGAACTCAACACTGATCCAGGATATTCAATGTGCTGCTTTGCCTGTTAATTCTGCAAGCGAAGGACAAGCACCACAGTGGCAGCCTGTACCGTTTTTTTACTTCCCGTTAATCTCTCCCAATCAGGATAACCCGATTACAAGGAACCTGAACATGATTAAAATGGAATTTGTGAGTCCTCTTGATACGGTGGGAGAGAATCCAGAGATTAAAAAGACTGTTTTATTAACTTCTTCAGATCATACACGTATTCGCCGACAGCCTGTCAGGGTTTCCTTTGATGATGTGGCCCAAAGGCCCGATCTGAGCCGTTTTCCGATGCGTCATTTGCCTGTGGCAGTTTTACTTGAAGGAAAGTTTAAAAGTTTTTATCAGGATAGGCTGGCAGAACAATGGACAGAGAATGAGTACTACAAGGTTTCAGACAGCAGTAAGGTGCCAACTAAAATGATTATTATCGGAGATGGGGATGTGGGACGAAATTATGTGTCATATCAAACGGGGCAGCCCAGACCCCAAATGCTCGGTTATGATCGCTTCTACCAATATCTGTATGCCAATAAAGATTTTCTTTTAAATTGCATGAATTATCTGCTGGATGATGTTGGAGTAATGGGGGTGCGTTCAAGAGAAGTTCAACTACGCTTGTTACAATACGAGGAGATTACAGAGAATAAGTTAAAATGGAGATTAATTAATCTGATAGTGCCAGTTGTGCTGGTGCTGGTTTTTGGTGTCGCTTACAGCATTATCAGGAAAAAGAAATACGCTAAGAAAATATGAAACGAAGCACCATACTACTGTCCCTGATTGTTGTTGCCCTGGGTATTTTTGCAGTTATCCTGATGACCCGTGATCACTCAGGTACTATAAAAAGGGAATTACGTGATTTTGCCGTTCATGATACTGCATCTGTAGACAAGATTTTCATGGTAACAAAGGGCAATGAGCAGGTTATTCTTACCAGAGATGAAAAGAATTGGATAGTTAATGACAAGTACGTTGTAAGGAGAGAAGCCATTGATCTGCTTCTGAAAACTATTCATAGGATTCAGGTTAGAGCTCCTGTGGCTAAATCAGCCTTAGATAATGTGGTGACTATGCTTGCAACCAGAAATACCAAGGTTGAGATTTACATCAAAGGTAAGCTGGATAAGACTATTTATGTGGGAGGTCCTACCCAGGATCAAATCGGAACCTTCATGATGCTGGAGGGGTCGTCTGTGCCGTTTGTTGTTCATATACCGGGTTTTATAGGTTATTTGAGCACGAGATTTTTTATCGATGAAAGGAGCTGGAGGTCGCCTCTGATTTTTAATTATAATTTTGACGAGATCGCTAAAATAGAATCAATAAATAACGATAATCCCGGGGCATCATTTGTTCTCAATAAAGAAAAGAATCGCTTTGAGATGCTTGATCTTGCGGGTAATTCCACGGCAGCAGTAATAGATACTCTTGCCATTAAGTTCTTTGTATCAAACTTCGAGCGGGTAGCCAGTGAGTTTTTCGCTAATCAAATGGAGACTGAAATGATGGATTCATTAAATATGGCCACACCTTTTCATGTGCTTGAACTGACTGATATAGACGGAAATATTAAAAAGGTTGAGGCGCACCGGAGAAAGCCAATGGAGCAGGCTGATCCTGAGGCTCCTCCTCAGGAATTTGATATGGAACGTATGTATGCCAGGATCAATGAATCTGATTGGGTGGTTATCCAATATTTTGTTTTTGATCAACTTTTCAAAGAGCTTCAGTTTTTCCTTCCTGCTAAGTGAGGATAAATTGTTTATAATTTGCCTCTTGGTTCCGGCTTTATCCCGAGGTTTTTTTTAATTTTGGTTGAGCCAAAGGCTATTAATAGAATTTAATCATCAGACATATGAAATTTGTTGCTTCCAGTACCGATCTTCTTAGTCACTTGCAGGCTATCAGCCGCGTGATCAGCACAAAAAACACCTTGCCAATTTTGGATAATTTTTTGTTTGAACTCCGTGGTAATGAGCTGGTTATTACTGCATCCGACTTGGAGTCTACCATGATTACCACAATGAGCCTGGAGAACACTGATGGCGAAGGTGTGGTGGCGATACCTGCCAGGATACTTACAGATACGCTAAAAGAATTTCCTG
>JAYEFL010000043.1:0-48442 GCA_034658635.1 Bacteroidota bacterium
TGAGGCCCGGTTCAAAAAAAAATTATAAGCTAATCCTGTTGATGAAGACTTCTTTCCCTTTGACTTAATCAGAGCCAGTGGATTGACCTGATCAAAAACAGCAAGTCCTCCAATTGACCAATTCAATGCCTCTTCGAAATTATCCAGACTTTGAACAGTTTCTATCCCAATATCAACCAGCCCTTGTCCATCTGGCCCCATCAAAGTATAATTCTTATCGACCAAGCAAAAATCATTACGATTAAGCACCAAACCCATACCGGAAATAATCTTTTCATCACCAGGGGGCCTCCATAGCAAATCTGGCCATCCCGGCTCATTTTCTCCAGCCAGATGCATGATACCCCAGCCTAAAAGATCAAATTCATTTCTACTCAGGTATTGAGTTCCTCCACGTCCTTCAATCTGGTAATATCCAATTAAATTCCCACCACCATAATCAGAAGAAAAAGTGCAGTCATGCATATTCAACCATCCTGGCTCTTCAGCCAGAACCCCAATTGAATACAGACCAGAGAAACGATTAATTGTAAAGGAGCTTTGTTCAATATCCATATATGAGACCTGAAAATCATGAATTCCAAGCAAACAAAATTCAAACTGGCAATTCGACACACTCACCTGACAAGAATCCTGCTCATCCCGAACTATAATTCCAACACTTAAGTATTGAAAAACATTTCCAAAACTACTGAGCTCCGAATTAGAACTGCTAATCCCAGTTCCACTATTTATCGGAGACAAGGATCTGAACTGATCGCTATTTGTAAACAAACAACCATGAACCAGCAGTTGGCTATTATCAGTCTCTATGAAATCCTGAATCCCAAGCCCTTCCTCAGAATGGTGATACTTGTTGTCTGCAACGAAACTAATATCAGACAGGACCAACTGCTCCTGAGAAAAATTTTCTACAATAACTGATCTGCAACAATTATAAAATTCGGCTCGTGAAAAATACACACTTGAAAATCCGGATATTCTTATCCCAACACGGGCATGGGCAATCTGTGCACCATTTTCAATTCTTATTTCTGCCGGGGGCTCTGCTTCCCCATCTGCAACAAGCTCAATTCCTTTCCACACATCTCCACACAGATTAGTAATCTGTCCGCCATTTACCATAAGTTTCCCACCCGGCATAACTCTAATATAATGACTATCAGGAACTGACAGGCACCCCTTCACTTCAAGTATACCACCAGCTTCAATTCTCAGAGATTCATGCAAGTATCGAGTATCAGATATAAGCAGATAATCATTAAGAATCGTATATCCTTGTCCGGGATTCAGGTAACAGGAATCATTGATCAGAACATCTGCAATATCTCCCAACTCACCAGCTAAATGAGTATTGATTATCTCAAGCTGACATTCTGAAATTGCCTTTCCATAAGCAGGCCAATAATCCATCAGGTTATTAGATGTTCCTTCAATCGGACAACCATTATCATCGCAAATATCACATTGATCACCACTCTGACCTCCCTGAAAATTATGCTCCAGCCCAAGTGCGTGCCCGATTTCATGGAAAATATTCCTACCACATTGAAAAAGAGCCCGATCGGCCCCAAGTTGCTTAAAACTTGAAAAGACACCTCTCATGGCAATCAATCTTTTAGTGCCAGGCAAACTTACATGTCCGCCAAGAATCGGATAATTATCCCCCATAAAAACATGCAGAGTCTGATGCTTCTGGCGATAATTCATAATAGTATCCAAATCTACATATACCCGCCGCATATATTCTGAATCTAAACTATCTGAACAATCCCAGGCATAAGTATCATTATGGTAGAAAGTTGTATCAATAAGAACCTGAACATTCATTGACTTCACATATCCTGATGAAACTTCAGGCTTCAGGGTATCAAGATTTAGCATTTTATGGTTAATCCATTGGGTCAGCCGTTCCAGGAAAAGCTGATGGGATACTGAATCAGCTTGAAAATTACCATGTCCACCATCATCATTAAAAATATGAAACGCCAGTCGAAGAGCACGAGGGCTCTCCTGGCCCGACTGCCCATAGATTCCTGAGACACATAAAGTCATAGTCAATATGAGGACGATCTTCAGGTAGTTGCTTAATAATCCAGCCATCAGGAATCTGACTTTCCTTTCAACAGAGGAACAAAAACAAATCCACCATGCTCAGACAAAACGAACTCATCCTCTTTAATCCTTTGACATTTAATCATGGTTTGATGATCTTTTAGTCCTATCGGAGCAACAAGAATTCCTCCAATGGCCAGTTGATTCTTCAGATCATCAGGAATTTGAGGTGCTCCGGCCGTTATTAAAATACGATCAAATGGGCCATAAGTAGGTAAACCTTTGTATCCATCTCCAAACATAAAATGTGCCTGATAATCAAGCTTATTAAGAAGGGTACTGGCAAAACTATATAAAGATCTTATTCTTTCGATTGTAAAAACCCGCATTCCCATTTCGATCAAAACTGCAGTTTGATAACCTGATCCTGTTCCTATTTCAAGAACCTTCTGATGCTCTCCTAATTGCAGTAATTCAGTTTGAAAAGCTACCGTATAAGGTTGCGAAATAGTTTGCCCGGCAGCTATTGGAAAAGCCTGATCCTGATATGCAAAACGAATAAAACCAGATTCCATAAATAGGTGTCGGGGTACAACAGACATTGCTTCCAGCACTCGCTCATCGCATATGCCTTTCTTTATCAGTCCATTAATCAATTTTTTCCTTCGGCCTTGGTGCTGAAAATGATCTCCATCAAAACGAGATTGTATCATACCCCTTTGCTTTGCCCAAAATTACTAATTTTGACTCCATAAATTGACTTATTTTTATTCTGGAAATAGAATTAAATATAAACGGATGAAAACAACAGGATTATATACTGCAATTACCCTTTTCTTTCTTGTGAGTTTATTCTCCTGCGATTTGATCAATCCACCAGAAGAAATTCCTGCTTACATCCGAATTGACACCTTTCAGGTCATGGTTGATGATTTTGACAAAGGTTCATCCTCTCATATGATAACGGATATATGGATGAGCGTGGGAGGCACTAATATGGGTGCCTTTACTATGCCTTTTACCATTCCATCTCTGGACAAAGGACTTCAGACGATATTTATTAAACCAGGAATCAAACTAAACGGGATTTCGGCCAGCAGAATTGCCTATCCTTTTTTCAAACCTGTTACGGTTGATATGGATCTGATAGAAGGTGAAATTCATTTGATTAAGCCAGTATCTGAGTATAAGGATGAATGTATTTTTAGGTTTATCGAGGATTTTGAGGATCCTGGAGTTAGCTTTGTTTATCAGACTTATTCTGACACGGCATTCATCATCCAAAAGAATGTAGTTAAAGAGGGTAGGTCCAGTGGCGCCATATATCTTACTGAAGAAAACAGCAGTTTTGAAGCATATATGGATGAAGATTATGAACTACCTGAGAATGGTTCTCATGTATTGTTGGAGTTTGACTATAAAAACAATAACGGGTTCCAGGTAGGAATGTATCTGATCGAGGATGGAGCTCTTTCCTGGTATGGACTCATGTATATATATCCCTCTGATGTTTGGCAACGTATATATGTAGACCTGGGAACTGTTACTACTTATCAGCATTCAACAGATCTCTACAGGATATCCTTTCTTGCCTCTCATGAACAAGAGGACTCTGATACAATGGGTGAGATATACCTTGACAATATTAAACTTATTCATTATTAATGAATTACAGAAAGCAAGTTGCAAAGTATATTATTACTGATTTTTTAAGCGCAGGGGCCAGCTGGACCCTGTTCTTTGTGTTCAGAAAAGTCTATATTGAATCTAATAAATTCGGGTACCCTATTCCTGTTGAGTTGAATGATTCTTATTTTCTAGGCCTGGTACTCTTACCTCTGTTGTGGTTGCTATTATACTATGCCTTTGGCTATTACAAAGATGTTTACCGCAAATCAAGACTGAGTGAGCTCGGACAAACAATTGGCACCACTTTCATTGGAGTATTACTTATTTTCTTTGCTCTGATCCTTGATGACACAATAAAGGTTTACACCAACTACTACCTTTCATTCATGGTTCTTTTCGGACTGCACTTTTTTCTGACATATATCCCCCGACTGATTTTCACCACCACTTCTGCTCATAAAATCCACAAGCGCATTATTGGCTTCCCGACCATTTTGATGGGGTCTGATAAAAAAGCCCTGGAGCTTTATGAAGAGATGGAAGCCCAACCCAAATCAACTGGAAATAAATTTATCGGTTTCATTAATGTCAGAGAGTACAAACAATACCTGATGGCAAAACACATCCCTCATTTGGGTAGCCTTAACGATATCCACCGGATAATTCAGGAGCATGATGTTACAGAGGTTATTATTGCTATCGAAAGCCATGAACACGAATTGCTTAAGAAAATCATAAACAGGCTTGAATCAGGCAAGTTGGTTCTGAAAGTCATACCAGACATGTATGATATCCTAACAGGTATGGTAAAAATGACAACCATAATAGAGACTCCTCTAATACAAATCAGCCATGACCTTTTGCCAACCTGGGAAGAAAATCTTAAGAGGATATTGGATGTTATCCTGGCCATTGTTGCACTATTGGTATTATCCCCGGCATTTCTCTTTTTGGCACTCGGAGTTAAACTCTCATCTCCAGGTCCGGTATTATATAGTCATGAGCGGATTGGAAGATACGGAAAGCCATTTACCATCTACAAATTCAGGTCAATGCTGAAGAATGCTGAGGATAACGGACCAGCACTAAGCTCAGTATCAGATTCGAGGATAACAAAATTTGGGCTTTTCATGCGAAAAATGCGCTTTGATGAAATGCCTCAATTCTACAATGTATTAATTGGGGACATGTCTCTTGTAGGCCCCAGACCAGAAAGGCAATTCTTTATTGACCAAATTGTTGAAAAGGCACCTCATTTTCATCATCTTCAGAAAGTCAGGCCAGGCATCACTTCCTGGGGTCAGGTTAAATTCGGGTATGCATCAAATGTGGATGAAATGATTCAGCGACTCAAGTATGACATCCTGTACATTGAGAATATGTCTCTCTTGGTGGATCTTAAAATTTTGATTTACACCATCAAAACAGTTATTCAAGGATCTGGAAAATAAAAGAAATATTATGTCAAGAAAAAAATTTGCAGTAATTCTGTCAGGAAGCGGAGTGTATGATGGAGCCGAAATACATGAAGCCGTTATGTGTTTGTATGCCATTCATTTGTATGACTGCCAATATCAGATATTCGCACCAGATATCAGGCAATATCATGTGATTAACCACCTGACTGGTGAGGAAATGAAGGAGGAGCGCAATGTGCTGATAGAAGGAGCACGTATCGCCCGAGGTGAAATTTTGCCATTATCTGAGTTTGATTCCAAAGATTATGACATTCTCCTCATGCCAGGTGGATTTGGAGCAGCAAAAAACCTGTCAACTTTTGCATTTGATGGTCCAGATTGTACTGTAAATGCAGAAGTGGAAAAAGCCATTATCAGCATGCATAAAACAGGGAAACCTATTGGAGCTTTGTGTATTTCTCCTGTAATCCTGGCAAGGGTTCTACAAGACGTGGAAGTAACTATTGGGCAGGATGAAGAAACCTCAGCTGCTATTGAAAAGATGGGTGCAAAAGCAACAAAATCAAATCAGCAAGAGATTACTATCGATTATAAAAACAAGATTGTAACTAATCCTTGTTATATGCTTGATAGTTCTATTATTGATATTGCTGAAGGAGCCAAAAATACTGTGAAAGCTCTCATCAAACTATAAATCTATATATATCCCTTCTTAATATAGCCAATCAATTGTTCAATCAGTTTATCTTCTCCCTCAGGATCGTAAGCAACTTTCAGGTTGGAGCTAAAAAGCCTGGCTACGCCTTGCCAGAAAAAAGCAGGCACAGATCCTCTGTATAACTCGATCCAGGTATAAGTAGTAGCAGATGTTTCCCGGTCTACCAATTTAAAGAGCAATCGCCCCTGACTAACAGTCATCTTTCTCAGCTCAACTTCATACTGGTTCCACAGAGAATCTTCAACCATCCGCACAAGCTTCCGTTGCTCTCTTGATGTCTCCGTTTTTGTAAGCTCCTTATCGATTTGAATTACCATATCAGCAATGATTTCAGAATAGGGCATTACCTTTTTCAGATTATGAACTAAACGCCAATACCTTCTTGCGTCTCTTCTGCTTTTAAAGACAGGCTTTGACATCACTGCTACCTCAGGAAGGTCAATATGCGGAATAGAATCTCCACTTAGAATCTGTGCGTTAAGAATTGAATCCACGCGGGCTTGATTGATTACCTGAGACTGAACTTTCAAGTTCATACCCAAAATCACTATAAATATCAGCATCCTCATTTGCACCTTCAAAAATAACAAGAATTGTACCGTTTAAACAGTCTGTTGGCAGATATGTTTTAGGTATTCATTATCTTCGCACAGCAAAAAAACAAAACAGCATGAACACTCATTTTCAGGCAGATATAAAATCAGAAACTGATAAGCTGAAGGCTGTCATCCTGCATACCCCTGGTAGTGAAGTTGAAAATATGACTCCGGGAAACGCAGAAAGAGCACTTTATTCAGATATTCTTAACCTGGTAATCGCAAAAAAAGAATACTCGCAGCTTAATGAAGTATTAAATAAACTGACCAAAGTATTTCAAGTACACGATCTTTTAACGGAAATCCTCGATAATCCGATTGCCAGAGCATTCCTACTGACAAATATTTGTGCAGGAAGAAATGATTGCAAGCTGCAGACTGAGCTGGATGGCCTGGATTCTACTACACTTGCCACACTACTAATTGAAGGAGTACCGATGAAAAAGGATAATCTTTCAAGGTTTCTGAACCCTGAAAGATTTGAATTACGTCCTTTACATAACTTCTTTTTCACCAGAGATGCTGCCATTACTATTGGCAATGAAGTGCTAATTGGGAATATGGCCAATGCTGTCAGAGTCAGAGAATCTCAAATCATGGAGGCAATATTCAGGTTCCATTCTGAACTTAAATGTCCCATCATGAAGCCCCACGAGAGTTATCACATAAATGAAATGATTCATATTGAAGGAGGAGACATTCAGGTAGCACGTCAAGATATATTACTTGCAGGCATTGGGGCACGCACCAGCACAGGAGGAATTGATTTCATTATTGATCATTTCAAGAAGAAAAATACCAAACAGCATATTATCGTTCAGGAATTACCTCCTAAGCCAGAATCGTTTATCCACCTGGATATGGCCTTTACTCTTCTTAGTCAGGAAGAGTGCCTGGTTTATGAACCTCTTATATTGCAGCCAAACAAATACCAAACTATCCACATTGAAGTTAACAAGGGTAAAGTTAAAATCAAACCAAGCAAAAATATGGTTCAGGCTCTGAGAGACCTCGGCATGGATCTGAAGCCTGTTAATTGTGGCGGAACTGCTGATCAATATACTCAAGAACGGGAACAGTGGCATAGTGGAGCCAATTTCTTCAGTTTTGCACCTGGCAAAGCAATTGGATATAACCGGAACATATATACACTGGAAGAACTTAATAAACAAGGATTTGACATTATTAAGGCCAGTGATGTAATTTCAAATCACGACCATCCCGATAAACACAGAAAATGTATTGTAACGATTGACGGATCCGAACTTGCCCGGGGAGGTGGCGGAGCCAGATGCATGACCATGCCTGTTAGAAGGAACTAACTCATAAGCTCTTTCACCAGAGAAGCAGCTTCACCAAGTGTTATAGCTGAACTAACCTCAAGACCTGAATCGTCAATTAATTTCTTTCCTTCTACAGCATTTGTTCCCTGAAGACGAACAATAACAGGTACAGGTATTGTACCAAAATTACGATAAGCATCCACAACTCCCTGTGCTACACGGTCACATCTTACTATACCTCCAAAGATGTTTATCAGAATTGCCTTTACGTTAGGATCCTGAAGAATAATCCTGAATCCGGCTTCAACTGTAACTGCGTTTGCAGCCCCTCCAACATCCAGGAAATTAGCCGGATCTCCACCTGAAAGCTTGATCATATCCATTGTAGCCATGGCAAGCCCGGCTCCATTTACCATGCAACCAACATTCCCGTCAAGCTTAACGAAATTGAGATCATATTTAGAAGCTTCCACTTCAGCAGTATCTTCTTCATGAATATCTCTGAGTTCAGCAATATTCGGATGACGGAAGAGAGCACTATCATCGATATTAACTTTTGCATCAGCTGCTAGAATCAAATCATCAGAAGTTTTTGCAACCGGATTTATTTCTATGAGAGAAGCATCTATACCAGAATAGGCTCTATAGAGTGCTGAAACAAACTTTACCATATTTTTGAAAGCAGCTCCTTTTACCTTAAGGTTGCTCGCAACTTTGCGAGCCTGAAACGCCTGAAGGCCTAAACCAGGGTCCACTTCCTCTGTAAATATCAGATGTGGAGTATTTTTTGCAACGGCTTCAATATCCATCCCTCCCTCTGTTGAATACATAATGATATTTTTGCCCGTCGAACGATTTAAAAGAATACTCATATAGAATTCTTTCACATCAACCACTCCATCAGCATTAGGATAAAACATCCCTCTCTCTACCAGTAACTTACGAACTAATTTGCCTTCCGGACCAGTTTGATGAGTAACAAGCGTCATACCCAAAATATCTGTAGCATACTGTTTAAGCTCTTCAAAAGAGGAAGCAATTTTCACACCACCACCCTTACCTCGTCCTCCTGCATGTATCTGAGCTTTAACTGCCCATGCATCCGAGCCGGTTGAACGTTGTATTTCTTTGGCAATTGCAACTGCCTGATCAACAGTTTCAGCCATTTTTCCTTCAATAATCGGTACACCAAATTCTTTGAGTATACTTTTTGCCTGATATTCGTGCAGATTCATTATGTTTTGTTTTATTAGTTCGCTCTTCCAGAGAAAGAGACGAAATTGTGAACTTTTTTTGACATTAGCAAAGATGTAATCAATTAGTTCATTTCCTTTGCATGGCGAACTAATTCAGGAAAGGCTAATGAGGAAATTATCAAACGATGAACTCAATAGAATGAACCAGGTAGATTATGCCAACTCTGAAAAGATACCAGTTGTTATTGTACTTGACAATGTCAGAAGTCTGAATAATATTGGCAGTGTTTTCAGAACCGGAGATGGATTTCGAATTAAAAAAATCATCCTTTGTGGTATTAGTACCTGTCCGCCACATCGGGATATCCACAAAACTGCTCTGGGAGCTGAATTGTCAGTCCCCTGGGAATATTTTGATGATACTACGACTGCTGTTCTAGGCCTGCGAAAAAAGGGATACCACATTGCTTCAGTAGAACAGGCTGAAGGCAGCACCAAGCTACAAAACCTTTCGCTTGAAGATAAAACTCATCTGGCACTAATCTTTGGTCACGAAATAAAAGGAGTTGACCAGACAATCGTAGATCTCAGTGATGAATGTATTGAAATCCCTCAATTTGGAACAAAACACTCGTTCAATATATCTGTTAGCGTTGGCATTATTTTGTGGGAAGTTGTAGCTAAACTCAAACTCAGGAATTAAACACCAAATCATCCCGCACGTTTATCAACTAAATCTACTCGAACTAATTATTTAGTTGGATATCTAAGTGATTAGTTTTATATTCGTAGTAAGCAAAATTGACTATTATGAGGGATTTGACAAAAGCAGAAGAACAAATTATGCAGGTACTCTGGCAAAAGGGCCCCTGTTTTGTGAAAGAAATAATACCAGATCTTCCTGATCCAAGACCAGCATATAGCACCACCTCAACAATTGTAAGGATATTACAAGAGAAAGGTTTTGTTAGTCACAAAGCGTATGGCCCAACACACCAATATTTTCCAATAGTTTCTAAGGAGGATTATTCTCATTTCACCATGAAGAAGATGCTCAATAACTATTTTGATGGTTCAATGAAGAAGATGGTCAGCTTTTTCTCGAGTAAGGAAAAAATGGATGTCAAAGAAGTGGAAGAAATTCTTGAATTGTTAAAAAAAATGCAGAAGTAAGTTATGGCTGAATTGATCAGATATCTGCTATTAGTCAACATTTTTCTGGTTTTGCTAAGCCTGTTCTTCCGGCTTATTTTGTCAAAAGAGAGCTGGTTTAAAACTAACAGGATAGTCATCCTTGCCGGTATTGCTTTATCTTTAGCTATCCCGCTAATCAATTTTAATATCCTTCCATCTCCTGAACAAGCCCTTATCGTTATTCCGGAAGTATTAGGTAACATACATTCCTTTCAACCAGACTTTATACTTGATGAAATACAAATTTATGGAACTGCCCCCAGAGTATTTCCATGGATATCTTTTTTTCAAGGCCTGTACCTGACAGGTATTATTATCATGCTGATGTTTTTCCTGAATCGGATCTCCAATATCCGGATACTCCAGAAAACATATCCAATGAAATGGTTTGATGAACTGTTTATAACAGTATTACCTGCCAATTACCCTAGTTTCAGCTTTCTGGGAACTGTTTACCATCCCGGACCATTTTCATCAGATGACAAGATGACCAGGCTTATTCTGGAACATGAGCGGGTCCATATCAGTCAAAAACACAGCTGGGATCTCATCTTCATTGAAATCATTCAATTAGCCTTCTTCTATAACCCTGCTGTGTATACTCTTAGAAAACAATTAGTACTAACACACGAATTTTTAGCAGATCAGATTGTTGCAAAAAAAGATCGGAAACAGTACTCCCTTGCCCTTTTCCAGAGCTTTTTCAATGTCCCCCATTTTACATTGAGTCATGCATTTAATCAATCAACATCATTAAAAAGAAGAATTATTATGTTACAGAAAAACACACAAAACCGATGGGCAGCAGCCAGGTATTTCTTACTCGTTCCAATGATTGGAACATTCATGCTACTATCAGCATTTACAACCGTAAACGCACAGGAAAAGAAGACTAAGGAGGAAGTAGCCAAGGAAGTAGTAGAAATTAAATTGAAAGAAGCCGGCTTTGACAAGAAAGAAATTGAAGAGATTCAAAAAAGAATTGATAAAACAGAAACTGCTAAAAGGGAAGTTGTCAAGTCAGAAAAAGACCCTTATCTTATCTTTATTGTTGAAGATATGCCAATCTTTGACGGAAAAGGTGTGGAACATTTCAAAAAATGGGTTCAATCTCAGGTTAAATATCCGGAAGAAGCTAAGAAAAAGAAGATATCAGGAACAGTATATGCCAATTTCGTTATTAATGAAGAAGGCAAGGTTGAATCCATAAAGATTGTCAGGGGTGCTCACGAATTGCTTGACAAAGAAGTAATCCGTGTAATAAAGTTATCTCCTGTCTGGATACCAGGAAAGCAAAGAGGCAAAAATGTCAAGGTTTCAATGGCCATACCAGTAAAGTTTCAGCTGAATTAACGATTCAGAAGGGAATACAAAGCATAACAAAGCAGAAGAGGGTGTCTCAATGAGACACCCTCTTTAATATTTAAACCTTACGAGTTATTACTTAATAATGCTCTTGAATTTAGAATCGGCAAAATATTTTCCAAATTCAACATCGGTAGCAGCAAGTTTCTTCAACTCAGGCTTCGCACTAACAGCAGCTTCGAGAGCTTTAAACATGTTGTCAGCCTTACCCTGACGAGCAAATACAACAGCTTTCAGGTAATCTGTCATTACACATCCACTTTCAATACAATCCAGAGTTTTCAGAGCTTTAGAATAGTCTTTATTCATTGTTTGAGCTAGAGCAGCATTGAACAAACAAGACGATCCAAAATTATTAACGGCTTGTGAATAGTTACCTTTCTTCACATTCACAATACCCATATTATAATCAACTTCTTTACCAGCTCCGGCAGCACTGCGGAAAAGACCTTCAGCTTTTTCAAAATCACCATTAGCTAGTGCAATTACTCCCTGGTTATTCAGAACAATTGGACTCTTGCCATACAGAGAAGCTGATTTATTAATAGCTTTCTTTGCCTCATCAAATTGGCCCAACTGTGCATAAGTCATACCCAGATCATTCCATGCACGATAACACTTTGGAAATTTATCTGCAGCGGCTTTGTAAATTGCATTCTGTGCCTTCACGTCTTCAGTAAGTGTAGCAGCATATAGAATCTCTTCGAGTCCTAATGCACCAGGGTTATTGGCAGCTAACTTTGAAATTTCTGCATCAGATTTTCCAACAACATCAACATTTACTACAAATTGAGAACGGCGTAATTGAGGAAGAATTTGTTCAGCTAACTCAGTAAAGGCGGCTGAAATATTTTTAATTTCCTTCTCACGTACAGCAGGATCGTTATACATAGACAGAACGCGGAGAATTAATTCTTTATCCTGAATATTTGATTTTGACACCAACTCCTTAAAACCATTCCAGTCTTCAGCAGTACTCATAAGATTGAAGAAAGAATCTTGATCAGCCTTAGCTATTTCTAACTTCTCCAATTCAGACTTGAAAAATTTAGTAGCTGTTTTGGAACGATTTCCAGCAAGTTTTTCGTTGAAATCCAATTCTCCGTCAGGAGAAGCATAAGCAGAAACTTTAACTCCACGGAGCTTGTAATTTTCTTTTGCATTGGCTGCTTCAACTTTAGCTTTAATGTCAGCCATTTGATCTGAATTTTTCTCAGCTTTCAAAACTGTGGCAGAATTAATCTTATAATGCACATCAGCTTTGTAAGACTCAGGAATAATTCGTTGGAACTTGTCAGTTGCAATAATAGGCTGAGCTTCTTTCCCCATAACCAGTGCTGGTGTTGAAACTACACCATCAGCAAGTTTGATTGGGTCAAAAACAACCTTTTTTGAACCTTGAGAAGCTTCCATCCTCATCTGAAGCTCAGACAAGCGCATGCCTTTAGTGTAAGGAACTACACCTTTGTAGACCATTTTACCTCCTGACTTAAAGTTAATCACCTTGTTATTGGCAGTTACCTTTTCACCCTGCATTGTAACAGGTTTAAATTCGATTACACCGTCAGGTGTCTTCAATACCGGAGTAGCCACTACAACAGCTTTCTTGCTGAAATACTTTGCAGGAAAACGTGCGTCAATGCTAACATCCACATTACCACCGTGCATCTCAGCAACCTCAGGAGTTACACTGAATTTAATGTCTGCAGCATTCTTTTTCATCTTATTCAAACCGCTGCAACCTGACATCAGGAACATGACAGCAACTGCGATAAGAACACTAGAGTTGAATTTTTTCATAATAAACCCGTTTATATGTTTTGATTCTGGTTTTTCAATCAATGCAAATTTAGCACTATTTTCCTGAAAAAAAAGGTGAATTGCAAGCTCATGACAAGCTTGAAGCGTAACACTCACACTTCATATCCCTCTTCACACTTAACGAACTCAATTCCAGGACTATATCTTTTTGAGAAAAGTATCCTTATTATGGCTTCAAAATCTCTGCTACTGTTTACAAAATCACTACCGTTCATATCGATAACCACAATAGGCAGATCAGGCTGCTGCTTGAAGAAATCAAAATACCCCTGTTGAATGCTGTGTAAGTACTCTCCAGAGATTTCAGATTCATAGTCACGTCCCCTTTGTCTGATGTTTTCCAGCAGGTTAGATGAATCCCTGTGCAGATAAACATATAAGTCGGGTTTTGGCAGAGCCTGGTAGATAATTTGAAAGATCTGTGAATAGAGATTGTATTCATCAGAGGCAAGTGTGTTCTTCGCAAAAATGAGTGATTTCATGAAGTAATAATCGGCAATAGTAAAAGAAGCAAACAAGTCTTTTGACTGCAGATCATTTTTCAGCTGATTATACCTGTCGGCCAGAAAGGACATTTCAACAGGGAAGGCATACCTCCCCTTATCCTGATAGAATTTTGGCAAAAATGGATTATCAGCAAATCGCTCCAGAATCAGTTTAGCCTTATACTCCTCACTTATCCTGGTCGCCAGGGAAGTTTTCCCAGCACCTATATTCCCCTCAATCACAACAAATTGGCACGGACAAGGATAGTTTTCGATAAAGCTCATCAGGCAAAGGTAAAAAAAAGAGGCGGTAACAATTACCGCCTCTTTCAAATTCTATTCTCTTTCTCGTGGTGGACGAGGGGGACGTCTGTCTTGTGACCGACGATCACCTGATCCGCCTCCCTGTCCTTGCTCTCTTGGAGGTCTCTCCAATAAAGCTTTACGGGATAGTCTCAATTTATTTGTTTTAGGATCAACCTCGATGAGTTTGACTTCGATCTCCTGACCTTCTTTAAGAACATCCTCAACCTTCTCAATCCTTTTCCAGTCAATTTCTGAGATATGCAATAATCCGTCTTTCCCCGGAAGTATTTCCACAAAGGCACCAAAGGCAACAATAGATTTTACTTTACCAGTGTAAATTGTTCCTACCTCAGGAACAGCTACGATGGCATTAATCATATCCAAAGCAGCATTAACGGAATCTTTATTGTTAGATGCGATCTCTACGATCCCAACTCCATCTGCTTCCTCAATAGAGATAGTAGTTTCTGTCTCCGCCTGCATTTCCTGAATAATTTTTCCACCAGGTCCGATAACTGCACCTATCAAGTCCTTAGGAATGGTAATCTTAACAATTCTTGGAACATGAGGTTTATAATCTTCTCTTGGTTCAGCAATAGTTTCCATCATTTTATCCATGATATGAAAACGTCCTTCTTTTGCCTGATTTAAAGCCTCAGCCAGAATCTCATAGGATAATCCGTCTACCTTAATATCCATCTGGCATGCAGTGATTCCATCCCGGGTACCAGTTACTTTAAAGTCCATATCGCCAAGATGATCTTCATCTCCCAGGATATCAGACAGTATAGCATATTTGCCCTCTTTATTTATCACCAGGCCCATAGCAATACCTGAAACATGTTTCTTCATTTTAATCCCGGCATCCATCAGTGCCAATGTTCCGGCACATACGGTTGCCATTGAACTAGATCCGTTTGATTCAAGGATGTCTGATACAATTCGGATTACATAAGGATTTTCCTCCCCAGTAGGAATCATCGACTTCAGGGCTCTGAGAGCCAGGTTTCCATGACCAATTTCTCTACGACTAGTGCCTCGCATCGGACGAGCATCACCGGTGGAGAAAGGAGGGAAATTATAATGCAATAAGAGTCGGTCTCTACCTTGCAACATCACCTCATCGATGATTTTCTCATCCATTTTGGTTCCCAGGGTTACGGTGGTTAATGACTGAGTTTCACCCCTGGTAAAGATGGCTGATCCATGAGGGGAAGCCAGATAATCAATTTCACACCAAATCGGACGAATTTCATCAGGTTTTCTGCCATCCAGACGAACTCTCTCATTGAGCAATAATGTGCGTACAGCTTCTTTCTCCACATCATGAAAGTAGCGTTTGCTCATATTAACAACTTCATCTTCAACTTCTTCGCCAAGAGACTCTATAAATTCATCTCTGACAAGCTTAAAAGCATCAGTTCTTTCATGCTTAGGCAGCTGAGCCTTAGCAATTTCATATACTTTGTCGTAGGTTGCATCCAAAACCTTCTTTTTGAGTTCCTCATCATTTGTTTCATGAGAATACTCTCTAAATCCTTCAACCCCAACCTCAGCTTTTAAATCCAGCTGAGCCTGACATTGTTTAATAATCTCCCCGTGTCCAAACTTGATAGCCTCGAGCATTTCTGCCTCAGAGGATTCAAGCATCTCACCCTCAACCATCATAATATTATCGATGGTAGCGCCAATCATCATATCCAAATCAGCTCTTTCAAGCTCCTCAGTAGTTGGATTAACCTTCAGGTCCCCGTCAATACGAGCAACACGACATTCAGAAATTGGTCCGCCAAAAGGAATGTCAGTCAAAGACATTGCAGCAGAAGCAGCTAATCCGGCTAATGCATCTGGTTTGGCGTCTGGATCTGCAGAAAGCAGATTAATAGTTACGAATACATCCGCATGATAATCATCCGGAAATAAAGGACGCAGAACACGATCAACTAATCTGGAAGTCAGTATCTCATTATCGTTCGGGCGAGCCTCCCTTCTCAGGAATCCACCGGGAAAACGACCTGCAGCCGCAAATTTCTCTTTATATTCAACACTTAAAGGCATGAAATCAACATCGTCTCTTGCCTCTTTCGCCGCACATACTGCAGCGAGAACTTTTGTTTTACCCATGGTTACCACAACAGATCCATCAGCCTGCTTGGCTAATTTTCCAGTTTCAATGGTAATCTCACGGCCATCATGTAATGTGATGGTCTTTTGAATTAATTTATACATACTTTAATTTGTGATACTATCCGTAAAATAGAAAAAGGCAATTTAAATTGCCTTTTTCTTAATATGATAGTTATTTACGAAGATCCAGCGCCTTGATGATAGCACGATACCGCTCAATGTCGCGGTCTTTAAGGTAATTCAGCAATCGCCGACGTTTACCAACCAATCTGATCAATGCCCGTTGGGTACTGTAATCTTTCTTGTTCTTTTTTAAATGTTCTGTCAAATGAGCAATACGGTAGGAAAATAAAGCTACCTGGCCCTCTGAAGAACCGGTATCAGTATTAGACTTTCCGTACTTCTCGAAAAACTCTTGTTTCTTTTCCGCTGATAAGTACATGCTTACTAATTTACTTTGAAATAATGTTTAATAATTCTAATTGAGCGGCAAAGGTACACAATATAAGAGAGAAGAAAAAGAAAATAGAAAAAAGGAAGTAGGAAAGAAAACAGGAAAAAAATGTTTAACTATCTTTATTCAAAATCTGAACATATGAGAACACTTGCTACAACTGTCCTGTTATTGTTTGTTCTGAGCGTTATTGGATTCGCTCAGGACTTGCATACTTTCAATCCGGAGCTTGGAGTTTGCACCTCCATTAATAACCATGAAATTGTTGCTGCTGCTGGTTTTGATTATATCGAAGAAGGGGTTAGAAGATTTCTGATTCCCGAAAAATCTGAAGAAGAATTTGAAAAGAACATGGCTGTTTTGAAAGAATCCAGCATTCCAATTCGTGCTTGTAATGGATTTTTACCAGGATATCTGAAAACAACTGGTCATGAAACACATCACCCTCAGATACTGGAATACTCTGAAACAGCATTTCGCAGAGCTCAAATCGCAGGAATAAAAAGAATCGTTTTTGGCAGTAGTGGGTCACGAAATTATCCGGATGGATTTGACCCTGAAACAGCCTGGAAACAGTTTGCTGAGCTGTTATCTCAAATGGGACCTATTGCCGAAAAGTATGATGTAATTGTTGTAATCGAACCTTTGAGAAAAGGAGAATCAAATCTGATAAACCGCGTGGATGAAGGATTGGAATTAGTTCAGGAGGTTAATCATCCGAATATCCAGATTCTGGGCGACATCTTTCACATGATGCGTGAAGACGAAGAGCCAGAGTCATTTATAGAAGCCCGAAAACTATTGAAACACACCCATATTGCTGAGTTGGAGAATCGAACAGCTCCTGGATTAGCAGGTGATGACCTATCTCCATACCTGCAGGCATTGAAACAGGCTAATTATAAAGGAGGAATCTCCGTTGAAGGGAGTTGGGGCGATAACTTCGAGAAAAACCTGATCATCTCCCGGGCTTATTTACAAGGTCAAATTAATGCCCTGAACTAATATTTGTAAACATACTCGCCGTACAACATTGACATTACCGGGCTGCCTCTCAGCCAAAATCTAACTTCATTCTGATCTGATTCTCGAATTGGAAATAAACTGAAGGCCAACCATTCATGCAGGTAGGCTTCGCACATATCCCCATTTCCAATATGTTCAAGCATCAGGTGTAAATCTCCATCCCCATCACCTCCGTTATCCATAGCCCATAAATTGAATTGATGAATTGCACACCCCCCTGAATACCCAATATACAATCGCAGTGAATCACCATCCACATAAGCTGTATCTAACGAAAACCCATCAAATGAGGTAGTTCGATTTGTATAATCACTTAAGTACCTGACATGCCATGGTTTCTCAATGACTTCGCTTATTTCCAGTATCTTCAACTCTGTCGCATCCAATCCACAAACAAGATACTCTCTCAATACTTTGGCTTTATACCAGATATCCAATCCATCCTGCAGAAATTCATCCGGCAAACTAACAGCAGAGTACGAAATACCTTCTGAAACAATAAGCCAACCACAACCATCAACAGCGATATCCCCAGAAAAAGTCACCACTCCTTCTTCCCAATCAGTGCCCAATAACTCCTTATCCTTCCCACAAGAAACCACCAATAGAGCCAAAACGAATAAAAACGAAAAAAATACTCTCATAAAACGAACGAATAACGAAAAACGAATGACGAATAACGAATGACGAATAACGAATAACGAATGACTAAAAACGAATGACGAATAACAATCACCTCTCCCCCCAAGGATAATAATCACGATCCTGACACACTTCTCCAGATAAATCCTCCTCCAGATCAATTTCAAAAACCAGAGGCGGATTAGGTTCAGTTACGTATCGCTCAATAAACTTCATCACATACTTTTGAGGTTTAAGATTGTGAACCACAAAATCAATATCGTACAAACAATTGCATCTGCACAATTGCATGGAATCGCGTTCAGTTACATAAACAGTATCCCCGCTTATCTTCATTGAGGTAAGAATAGCTTCCGGACAACAATTAAAACCAGCATTGTAGTGGGTCATCGTAAGCGTGCTGTCGCCGTCATACTCCCAATAAACACAACTTTGATCCTTCCCTGGCTTATCAGTTTTCACAGGATCAAAGTCCTTACAAACCATCTCGTAGGAAACTGACATAGAGGGATCTGGGAGAACCGGATCCTCCTTATTGCAAGAATAAAATAAGAGGGAAGAAAATATGGCAATAATTAGATACTTAATCATGGCAGAATTCAGTTTTCGGTTAAAGGTAGTTATTTGTTTTTCGTCATTCGTCATTCGTCATTCGTCATTCGTCATTCGTTATTCGTTATTCGTTTTTATTCAACTGCCGGATTCATTACCCGGCCTGCAAAAAGTATGGCACCGGATGTTTTCTCAGCAATGGCGAACAGGAAAGGTTTGTTGGCAAAGAAGAAATTACCGGCACTTTCCTTATTAATCTCAACCGAAGTAACAGCAGCAGCCTCAGTACCTTCTTCGTTTACTTCAATAAATGACTTATGTTTGACATCGTTAATATACAATTGGCCTCCATCCAAAATCCCAGAGAAATCAGCTGCACCAGCAAAGGCAATTTCCATTCCCATGGCCTTCAGAACATCTTTAAGGCTGGTATCATAAGCAAATTTAAAACGGGGTATTTGAATAGAAATATCTTTCATTTCAATAAAATCATCCATCCAGTAATTCCAGTTTTCTGCCGTAAATAATCCGATCACATCATCGAGCGTCCGTTCCCAATTTGGCAAAAACAGAAACATACTCCAGTTTCCTTTGCCATAAGGCAACTCCAGGGCCGTGAACAAGTCATTTTGCAGCATATTTGCATCAATACTCATGGTCATCATAGGATGCTCAACAGACTGTTTATCATCCAGGTAGAATAAAGCATCATGAGTATTCTTATCTTTAAATTCATACCGCCAGGCTCCTTTGAAATAGATCGCATTAATCAGAAACATAAAAGAATCGGCAGTGATCTCATCAACAATCTCGTCAATCTTTCCATGAGTATTTTCAGATACCCAATCATTGATAATGTCAATGGTTTTCGGGTCGCTAAAATTCATGGCCCTGACCACTGCATCGTAATAAGTCTGATTACGATCAATAAAATCTGATTTGACTGAAAAACCATCTCTGTACCATATTGAATTGGCAATTTCTAAAATCACCTGAGGGTCATGAGCCAAAAGGGCGTCAACTAATTGTTTGTTCAGATCATTAATCTCATCCAGAGATAACCCGGTCATTTCCATTACCTGTTCCATAGCTATCTTGGTATCGCCCTCAGCACCATTATAAGTCATTGATAAAGCCAGTGAGATACTGAGTGGAGAAATCATTACATTTTTTTCAGCTTCTTCACCCTCCAATACAGCTTGAAAAAGATTCAGTCCGAAAGCATTATCAGAATTAATCAATTCCTGAGTTTTTAACGGCAGGTTCAGCAAAGTGGGCTCCTCAACTCTATCACAAGAAAAAAAAGCAGTAAGAATAATTGCAATTATGGCTATGGAGAGATATTTCATTGTTTAACTCTGTTTTCAGTTGAAGAAAGTTATTCGTTATTCGTTATTCGTCCTTGTCTCTTTCTATTCGACTGCCGGATTCATTACCCTGCCTGCAAAAAGAATTGTGCCAGATGATTTCTCAGCAATGGCAAACAGGAAAGGTCGATTAGCTGAAAAGAAATTGCCGATACTGGTAAATACGATCTCAACTGATGTGACTGCAGCAGCTTCGGTACCTTCTTCATTTACCTCGATAAACGATTTGTGTTTAACATCACTGATCATAAGCTGACCGCCTTCCAGAATTCCGGAAAAATCAGCTGCAGGCGTAAACGCCACTTCCATCCCCATGGCCTTCAGAACCTCTTTAAGGCTGGTGTCATAAGCAAACTTAAAACGGGGTATCTGAACAGTGATATCTGTCTTTTCAGCAAATCCGGTCATCCAGGTTTTCCAGTTATCTGCTGTAAATGCTTCGATCACATCTTCCAGTGTTTGTTCAAAATTCGGTAAAAATAAAAACATACTCCAGTTTCCTTTACCATAAGGCAACTCCAGGGCTGTGAATAAGTCGTTTTGCAGCATATTCGCATCAACGTCCATAGTCATCATGGGAACCTCAACTGTCTGTTCTTCATTAATGAAAAATTGTGCATCATGTGTTGACTTTTCATCAAACTCATACCGCCATGCCCCTTTGAAATAGATCGCATTAATCAGGAACATGAAAGAATCTGCATTAATTTGATCAACAATCTTGTCAATCTTGTCATGAGTCTTTTCAGATACCCAATCATTGATAACATCAACGGTTTTCGGGTCGCCAAAATCCATGGCCCTTACCACTGCATCGTAATAAGTCTGATTCCGGTCAATAAAATCTGATTTGACCGAATAACCATCTCTATACCAGATTGAATTGGCTATTTCTAATTTAACCTGAGAGTCATGAGCCAACAGGGCATCAACCAATTGTTTATTCAAATCATTGATCTCCTCCCGGGAAAGTCCGGTCATCTCCAAAACTTGTTCCATGGCAATTTTGGTATCACCCTCAGCCCCGTTATAGGTCATAGACAAAGCCAGCGAAACACTGAGAGGAGAAATCATCACATTTTTTTCAGCTTCTTCATTCTCCAATACTGCCCTGAACAAATTCAGTCCGAAAGCATTACTTGATTCTATTATTTCCTGCGATTTCAAAGGCAGATTCAAAGGCGTTGGCTCCACTTCCTTATCACAAGAAATTAAAGCTGCCAGAAGAATAGTAATGATTGTAATGGATAGATACTTCATATTGTAGTAATAAATCAATTAACGTTATCAAACATAACTTTTGCCCTTTGCCTTTTGCCCTTTGCCCTATTTATATCCCCCAAGGATAATGGGAGCGGCTTACACAAAAAGCACCAGATCCGGCCTTTGTCAGATCCACCTGGTCTTCCAACTTGGGATCTTCGGCTTGCCTCACATAAGGTTCATCCACTGAAATAAAATAGATCCCCGGGGGGATTGGTTGAATAGTGAAATGCAGATCATACAAACAATCGCAATCACATAAGCCATCTCTTTCAGACTCCAGAATAAAAATCGTATCATTTCGGAAATCCACATTGACAAAAAACTCTTCAGGACAACAATTAAACCCGGCATTGATGTGGGTCAGGGTAAGAATGCTGTCTCCATCGTAATCAAACAGAAGACAAGCTGTATTATTGGGATAATCTGATTCGGCTTTAGGCCTGAAATCTTTACATCCACCAACTTCTTCAAGGGATACTGCGGGATTCGGCCAATCTCTTGGCTGGTCCTTTGTGCAGCCGTACAGCAACACAAAAAACACAAGGATAGTTGTACTCGCTGTTATTCTCATGTTAAAGTAATGTTATTCCATTTCTTCAAGCAAATTCTGTACCACAGACAGTCCCTGAACGAATTTTCTTGGTCGGTATCCCAATTCAGTGCGAGCCTTGTCAAGAACAAAACCAGTATGAGGCGGACGTTTACCAGGCTGCTTAAGCTCTTCAGAATGTATGGGGCTTATCAAATTGGTATCCAGACCAAAAAATTGTGCCGTTTCAACAGCAAGTTCAAGAACACTTCTGAAATCAGCGCCTGACAGATGATAAATCCCCTGCTTTTCTAAATCCATAATCCTGATAATCCCCCAAGCCAGATCATTTACAAGAGTAGGCATCCTGAATTGATCCTTCACTACTCTTATGGCTTGATTCTTCTCAAGAGAATCTTTAACCCATAAAACAAGATTTGACCGACTCATGGCTGGGGTAAGTCCGTAAACCAGAATAGTGCGAACTATGGCCCATGGTACAGACAATCTTTTAGTAATCTTTTCACCTTCAAGCTTTGACCAACCGTAATGACTAATCGGATTAAGATTATCATCTTCCTTGTATGGACCACCCTCTCCATCAAAAACAAAATCCGTTGAGATATAAATAAACTTTGCTCCACAACTGGCAGACAAATCAGCCATATTTTGAGTGCCCTCCACATTAACCAGGGTACAAAGCTCAGGATTCAACTCACAGGGGTCAACCTGGGTCATTGCAGCACCGTGAATCACTATATCAGGACAGAAAAAGTCAGATATCTCTAGTACATCCTGTCTTTGCGTCAAATCAATTTGTTTAAAACTATATCCGGATTGTTCGGGATAGACATCAGGCGATTTCGAAATCGCCAAGATTTGACAATCTCCCTTTAAAATTAGCTGATCCAGGAGATTCTGGCCTAACAGTCCGTTAGATCCACTTATCAGGATTTTCTTCATAGATACTTGATTATTGTCATTTCCCTTCTACAGCGGTTTTCAATTTTGCTATTTGAGAGGGAGAGCCCAAAACAAATAGTTTATCATCACATGTCATTCGAATATCCGGTGCCGGGTTAAATGTATATGCTCCACTTTTAGTTTTTATTCCCACAATAGTAGCTCCTGAATTTGTTCTAACCTGCAAATCCTTAATGGTTCCTTCAAGGAAACAATTGTCGATCTTGTGCCCATCTATCTCTTCGAGTTTGACCTTATTATCAGACTGCATCAGAATATTATCAATAAACTCCACTACATCAGGCTGGGCAACCAGTTTGGCCATTCGGACTCCTCCAATGCGGTCAGGCATGATCACATTATCGGCTCCTGCCCGCTTTATTTTCACATCAGAATGATCTTCCGAAGCCCTTGAAATAATCTTGAGATCAGGATTCAGACTTCGTGCGGAAATAACAACAAAGGTATTATCAGCATCACTCGGAAGAGTTGTAATCAGGGCAGCGGCCGTGCTAATACCTGCTCTTTCAAGAATATCATCATGGGTTGCATCTCCCTGAATAAGATTCCTGATTCCATCTTCACGAATCTGCTGAATCACCTTATCATTGGATTCAATAATAATGAAGGTACGCTTATGATTCGATAATTCAATTGAAACCTGCTTACCATTACGACCATATCCACAAATAATTACATGTCCATTCATACGTTTTATCCTCCTGCCAAGTTTTCTGTTAAAAGTATAGTCCCTGAATCCCCCATCGATTAAGAATCTCGAAAATGTACCCAAGACATATGCGAATATCCCGATGGAGGCAAAAATCATAAACACCGTGAACAAATGTCCGGAAGGGGTTAATGCTCTGACCTCAGTAAATCCAACGGTTGACATTGTAATCACCGTCATATACAGAGCCTCCTCAAATGTGTATCCTTCAATCGTCTGGTAACCAACAATACCGATAATAATGACAACAATTAATAAAATAACTGCCAGCAGAGTATTACTCAAATTGCGACTTTGCCGTTTTACTTTGTGATTGAACATATAAACATGTTTCTGATGTTTATAAAAATACAAAAACCAACTGAATTATCAGTTCCGGAGAATTAGCTGTCCGAGGCGACAGTTCAAACATTTACGATCAACACAATAATTCTTATACATAAACAGAAATGCCTGTGAATAAAAAGCATTCGGGATTCTAAAACCGGCATCCTTCCAAATCTTCATAACATAATTCTTCTCTGGGGGGAGGGTCTCCAGTGCCTCAAGCCATTGATTAACAGAGCTCCCCGATTCATGCTGGCTCTGATATAAGGCATTGAGTGGAAAAACTGCATTAATGTGCAAAAGTTGAATTGCCGACTCTCCTAATAACGGAACAGGTTCTGAACTGGCCAGTCCAAATCCATAATGAGACTTCCAGTATGAAGAAACAAATGAATCCATGGAGAGCAAATTGGCATTCAAGCCTTTTTTTAGAATCAATTGAAAAAACTCATCAGACTGATGAAACCATGCTGCCAGTTGCGCCAATCGCGGTATTGGTTGATTTGCGGGCCTGGTTTTCATATACTTCCATACAATGGATCGATTTATCTTGAGATTGTATTTATTCCTGAGGAAATTGTATTCAGTTCTCAGGGCTCTGGGATAAGGATCAGAATCTCTCTCAGGAATCAGCCCGGATTGCCCAAAAATCAGGCTCTCTAATTGAAATAGGTTGTGCCGGTGTTTTTCGAGTACCAGGTAAGGAATAGACTGTGCCAGGTAGTCAAAATTATCCTGGTTCTTACCAAAACCGTATGCTCTGAAAAATACTTGCAGAAACAGATCTTTCCACCCACCCTTATTACCGGCCAGTTTGTCTTTTAGCCAGTCAAAGCGAACCTCCATCCTTTCCACTCCCATTCCTGAGATAGCATTTTCAACCTGGATTATGGGCAGATTCTTCCAGTTTTCGCCACAGGGTAGCGGGGCTATTGTGTTCACCATTGTTTTGTAATTTTGATAATACTTAGCCGGTATATCAAGGGAAACGGTAGGAATATTAGAACCTTTAGTCGTAGAAACCGGCTTATCATTACGATATACCACATGCAAAACCACCTGATCATAGGCCTTATCTTTATGATGATTGTGATGATACCAATCTGAAGATCTCATATGAATTTCAACATGCCCCACCCATAAGGAGCTACCAATCTGAATTCTGGCGTTAAGAAAATCTGGTCCTGAATCACGATTGTACAAGCCTGGTCTAACTATTGAAACCGGCAATCCCTCAGCTGTCTTGAGTGAGTTCTGGCGAAAAAGGCCATATCGCCAGATGTAATGCAAAAAATCTTCTGTCATACCAATAAATCTTTATTAGTATAGACGAGAATCAAAGTTGAAAATGGAAAAAAACTTAGATGTATTTGGCCATATTTTTCTGAAGAGTGGCAGCAGCCAAAGCAGCTTGTTCTCCAAAATCAGCTTCTCCAGAGGCAAATATTATTCCCCTCGAGCTATTTATGAGTAATCCCCCCATTGAGTTCTGGCCAGATTCAATTACAGACTCCAAATCTCCTCCCTGGGCACCAACTCCGGGCACAAGGAAAAAATTATCAGGAGCCAATTCCCGGATATTACGAATATATTCAGATTGGGTAGCTCCAACTACAAACATCATATTATCTGGATTACCCCAGTTCATGCAGGATTGGATAACCTCCTCATACAAGTAGGTTGATCCGAGCAACTGCTTTTTCTCAAAATCCTCAGCACCACGATTGGATGTCAAAGCCAGAATAATGACCCATTTATCAGGATAATCCAGAAATGGCTCAATTGAATCACGACCCATATAGGGAGAAAGGGTTATCGCATCGAAATCAAAATGCACAAAAAACGCCCGGGCATACTGATTAGCTGTATTACCAATATCGCCACGTTTGGCATCTGCAATTATAAATAGAGAGGGGTCAACTGACCTGATATAATCCACGGTCTTTTCCAGACTAACCATTCCTCTGGGCCCTAATGCCTCGTAAAAAGCCAGATTAGGCTTATAAGCCACAGCATATTCATGGGTGGCATCAACAATTTCCTTATTAAACCTGAAAACCGGATCCGGATCTTTTTTTACAACAGAAGGAAGTTTCTGGATATCCGAATCCAATCCGACGCATAGGAAGGACTTTTTTCTGCGAATCTCCTGATAGATTTCCTTTCTGTTCATTACATTTTTATACTCCCGAGGCCTTCAGGCGCTCAATATTCTCAGCAATCGTCAATTTATCAATAATTTCCTGAATATTACCATCTAAAATCGAAGGAAGATTATATAAAGTGAAAGAAATTCTGTGATCAGTCATTCTTCCCTGAGGATAATTGTAAGTACGGATTTTGGCTGAGCGATCACCAGATGAAACCATTGTCTTCCTTTTGGAAGTAATATCATCCATATACTTCTGATATTCAAGGTTATACAGCCTAGTTCGAAGTTCAGCCATGGCTTTGTCCTTATTCTTTATCTGGGATTTCTGATCCTGACAGGTGACCACAATACCTGAAGGGGTATGTGTTAGTCGAATAGCTGAATAAGTTGTATTCACTGATTGCCCTCCTGGTCCTGACGAACAATAAGTATCCACTCTGATATCGCTTGGTATAAGCTGTATATCAAATTCCTCAGCTTCAGGCAACACAGCCACACTGGCAGCAGAGGTATGTACCCTGCCCTGGGTTTCTGTTTGTGGAACTCTTTGTACGCGGTGAACTCCTGATTCATATTTCATAACCCCATAAACCCCCTGACCGGATACCTTAAAGATGATCTCTTTAAAGCCGCCTGATGTTCCTTCGGTTTGGCTATTCAGGCTAATTTTCCAACCTTTCACATCACAAAACTTTGTGTACATGCGGAATAAATCCCCGGCAAAAATACTGGCTTCATCTCCTCCGGCACCTGCCCTGATTTCAACAATAGCATTCTTACCATCCTCTGGATCTACAGGTAATAATAGCATCTTTATTTCCTCCTCCATATCCTTCCTTCTGGAAGTGAGCTGATCAAGCTCCTCCTTAGCCATTTCACGGAGTTCTACATCCTTCTCCTCATCAAGAATCTGCTTTGAAGACTCAATGTTACTTAAGACATTGCTGTATTCATGGTAAGCCTTAATAATACTTTCAAGTCCTTTATACTCTTTGTTCAACTTGATATATCGCTTCATATCATTGATGATATCAGGCTCAGTAATTAATCTGCCAATTTCTTCGAAGCGTTCGGCTACACCTTTTAGTTTTTCTAGTAACATTGTTTTGGGGATTTGGGGATTTGGGGATTCGGTTATTCGGTTATTCGGTTATTCGGTTATTCGGTTATTCGGTTATTCGGTTATTCGGGGATTCGGTTATTCGGGGATTCGGTTATTCGGTTATTCGGTTATTCGGGGATTCGGGGATTCGGTGATTCGGTTATTCGGTTATTCGGTTATTCGGTGACTCGGTGACTCTATCTTTCGGTCCCTGAGCGGAGTCGAAGGATCGAAGGGGTGACTCGGGGAATAGCTAGTAAAAGAAATCTCCGTTTTCTGTTCTTATTGTTAACTTCTTCTTTTCTGCTTCTTCGCAATACCCTACAATTTGGGCGTCCATGTTGAATGAAGCAGCAATTTCGATGACATCCTGTGCATTGTCTGATGGTAGATAGATTTCAAATCTATGCCCCATATTAAAGACCTTGTACATTTCCTGCCAGCTGGTTCCTGATTGTTCCTGAATTATTTTGAATAATGGAGGAACAGGAAACAGATTATCCTTTATAATATGGAGATTCTGAACAAAATTCAACACTTTGGTTTGAGCACCGCCAGAACAATGTATCAGTCCATGAATATCTGGTCTGAACTTATCCAAAACCTGTTTAATTACTGGAGCATATGTACGTGTTGGAGACAATACCAGTTGTCCTGCATTGATTCCAAGCTCCTCAATTGCCTGCGTTAGTTTAAGGCCTCCTGAATAAACCAAATCACTCGGAACAGCCGGATCAAAAGATTCAGGATATTTCTCAGCCAGGTAGTGATGGAAAACGTCATGACGAGCAGAGGTCAAGCCATTGCTGCCCATTCCGCCATTATATGAATCTTCATAGCTTGACTGCCCGAAAGAAGATAAGCCAACAATCACATCTCCGGCCTTTATTTTCTCATTACTGATTACATCTTTTCGGGGCATCCGTGCGGTCACAGTAGAATCCACAATAATCGTACGAACAAGATCTCCAACATCAGCAGTTTCGCCGCCCGTAAAGACCATATTCATGTCCCAGGAGTTGAATTGCTCAATCACTTCAGCTGTACCATTAATAATCGCTGAAATCACCTCTCCCGGAATCAGGTTTTTATTTCTACCGATGGTTGAAGATACCAAGATATTATCAGTGGCACCTACGCAAATCAAGTCATCGGTGTTCATCACAATTGCATCCTGAGCAATTCCCTTCCAGACCTCAAGATCACCGGTTTCTCTCCAATAAAGGTAGGCAAGAGCAGATTTTGTTCCTGCTCCATCTGCATGCATGATATTGCAATACTCTGGATCTCCTCCCAGAATATCGGGTATTATTTTACAAAAAGCATTGGGATACAGCCCCTTATCAAGGTACATAATAGCAGCATGTACATCCTCTTTAGATGCTGATACTCCTCGTTTGCTATACCTGGACTCCTGTGTCATAACGAAGTGCAAAGGTACTACTTTTATGGAAGTTTCTTCCCCCCACCGGCTTTCCCTATTTTCCCTGCGGCAGCCTTCTGACGAAAAGCATCTCTGCGTGCATTCCGAATAGAATCATTACCTAAGCCAACAGCAAGTTCCTTACGTCCCATTTGAAGAATTTGCTCCTCTGCATCCATTCCTGCTTCAAGCTGCTTCCTCGGAACAAAGTCAGTACTTAGCACCCTGAATTCAGTTCGCCTGTTCAGCTGATGAGCTATTTCCTGTTGGTCGGTATTGATAAGTGCTTCAATAAATTCTTTATTCAGAGTATCACCTGCCACAACAAAACCGTATTGTTCAGTAGTGCTTTCATCTGTTACCCGGGGGATTTCTGGTCCGTAACCCCTGGCTTTCAGCCGGTCGGGATCAATTCCATTATTGATAAGATAATCAACAACCGATTGTGCACGATTTTGCGACAATACAAGATTTGACATGGTTCTGAACGGACGCACATCGGTGTGTGACATCAGCTCAATTGTGATATTTGGATTATCCTCAAGTGTTTCAACCAAGCCATCCAGTGCAACCATTGATTCTGGTCGCAAATCCCATTGGGCCAGATCATATAGAATGTTAGGCAGTTCTATAGGCTTTTCGATTGGAGCCATCAACAAGGAAACTTCAAAATCCCGGCTATCAGGAATCCCAACTGTTGTTTCCCTGACTTTCCCATTAAGAAATTTTCTTTTTATAGAAACCAGAATATAATCAGTTTCCGGTTTAAGATTAAAACTAAATCGTCCTGTAGAATCGGTTGTGTATTCAAGGTTGGTACCCTCTGAACCAATCAGCCTGACATTAGCAGAATCCAGGGGCATCTCATCTTTTTCATTCAAGACCAATCCGGCAATCGAAAATCGTTTTCTTGGAAGCAAAAAGGAATAAATATCATCTCCCCCACGGGCTCCTTCTTTTCTGGAAGAAGTAAAATAGCCCTGTTCATCTGCTTTTTGAAAAACAATTCCAAAATCATCCGCTTCGCTGTTAATTGGGTATCTCATGTTTTCCACCTCCCAGACTCCCGTATCGTTCAGGCTGGCCTTAAAAATATCCAGTCCTCCCATCCCAATATGTCCGTTACTTGAGAAATAAAACAGAGAATCAGATTTCACAAATGGAAACATTTCGTTACCAGCTGTATTAATATCCTCTCCCATATTATCAGGATCTCCCCATGTACCACCAGCACTTTCGCGACTAACCTTCCAAATATCTTTCCCGCCGTATCCTCCATAAAGATTAGCAACAAAAAACATAGTCAGTTCATCTTCCGTAAGACTGGGATGAGCAATAACAACACTATCGTTGGCAAGAGGAATAGCCATAGGCTCCTCCCATTTATTATTCGCCTTTTTCGACATCATTATCTGGCAACCCAACTCTTCAACCTTATCGAATCTGCAACGAGTAAAGTATAAACTGTTGCCATCGGGCGAAACCCAGGGAGTACCGTCATCATACATGGAACTTATTGATTTCTCCAAAGGAACCGGAACTGACCACTTTTTCTTATTATCAAGACGGGTAAAGAAAATGTCAGAGAAATTTTCTCCGGTAGCTCCATGAACTTTATTCCCTTCTGCCCCTTCCCTTGAACTGGTAAAGAAAACTTCACGATAATCATCGCTAATATAAAAAGGTGAAAAATCATTTTCGCGGGAATTGAAGTCCCTAATATTGGCAATCTGATAACGTGTTGGATTTGCTGTCCACGTAAGTACAGAGTCACATCCATGTAAAGCATTTAATGCTAACAAATCATCAGGGATTTCCTTCAGGTAATTCTCATATGCCTCTTTGGCATCCTCGATATCCCCGTTTTTTTTCAACATTTCTGCATAGTAGAAATACACCTTCGGATCAGGATACTTCCTCATAATTACCCGCTTATACTGAGCCCTGGCTTTTTTCACCTCGTTGGTTAGGCGATAACAATGTGCAATTTTATAAGTAATCTCTGTTTTCCTGAGTTTATCCTTCTCTTTTGAATAAGCTTTTTTATACTTCTCGATAGCCTGGAAGTATTCTCCAATCTCAAAAGTCTTGTCAGCCAAAGCCACCAGGTCTCTTCTCTGCGCCATTGCTGGTTGCACCAACAGGCATACAAAAAGAGTTAACACTGTGATTTTTAACATCTTCATATACAATAAGCTTTCTACTAAATGCATGTAAAAATAGGCAATATTTGCCTCATTTAAAATAAGTAACGAGACAAATACCACCTATGGTATGTGAACTATCTTGCATATAAGAGCTCGCGGTACTTTGGCAAAGGCCAAAGATCGTCGTCAACTATTAATTCAAGCTTGTCAATATGGTAACGTATATCCTGAAGATATGGCTTGACATTCTGACTATAACAGGCTGCTTTCTTTCGAATATCGTTAATCTTGTTAGCCTTTTTTCTTGCCTCCACCATTTCATCTACCATTTCCTGTATAAGCGCTTTATGCTTTGATATCCTCTTGATCGCATTAAGCTGGTAGCTGGCTGCATCGCCGAATTCACTTGAAGGCAAAATATCTTTCAGGCCTTTCACATTCTCAATCAGACGGTTCTGATATTTAATTACAGTTGGAATAATATGATTAACAGCCAAATCGCCCAACACCCTTGCCTCTATCTGTATCTTCTTAGTAAAAGTCTCCAGCCTGATTTCATACCGGGCTTCCAACTCCCTTTCAGACAAGACTCCAAGTCCTTCCAGCAGTTCAATTGAATCCTTGGCAATGTATGCCCTCAAAGCCTCAGGAGCGTCAATGATATTAGTCAGTCCCCTTTGCTTGGCCTCTTTTGCCCATTCTTCACTATATCCATTTCCTTCAAAACGTACCTTTTTTGAATCAATGATGTAATTTCTGAGAATCTGGAAGATCGCTTCGTCCTTTTTAATCCCCTTTTCAATTAATACGTCCACTTCAGTTTTAAAAAGCTGCAACTGGCGTGCAACGGCCGAATTCAAAACAGTCATTGGAGCAGCACAATTCATTGATGAGCCCACTGCCCTGAATTCAAAGCGATTTCCGGTAAAAGCAAATGGAGAAGTTCTGTTTCTATCAGTATTATCCAAAAGGATTTTAGGTATTTTCCCAATATTTAGCTTCAGCTCGGTCTTTTCATCCGGTGTCATTTTCTTACTACTCACCCTGGCTTCTATATCATCCAATGCCTTACTTATATGCACACCAAGAAAAACAGAAATTATTGCTGGCGGTGCCTCATTAGCTCCAAGGCGGTGCTCATTACCAGCAGAAACGATAGAAGCCCTAAGTAAATCAGCACGGTCATTCACAGCCTTCATAGTATTAATCAGGAAAGTCAGGAACTGAAGGTTTGACTTTGGAGTATTACCCGGAGCCAGCAAATTTATTCCAGTACTGGATAACAGTGACCAATTATTGTGTTTCCCGCTTCCGTTTACCCCATCATATGGCTTTTCGTGCATAAGTGCACGAAATTTATGATGACGTGCCACTCTTTTCATCACATCCATCAGTAGCTGGTTATGGTCTACTGCAATATTTGCCTCTTCAAAAACCGGAGCACACTCATACTGGTTAGGAGCAACCTCATTATGGCGTGTTCTCAGAGGAATACCCAATTTATAACACTCATTCTCAAAATCCTTCATATATGCTACAACCCTTTCGGGTATTGATCCAAAGTAATGATCCTCTAACTGCTGATCCTTGGCCGAAGCATGTCCCATTAAGGTACGATCAGTTAGAATTAAATCAGGACGAGCATAATACAGGGCTTCGTCAACCAGAAAGTACTCCTGCTCCCATCCCAATGTACTAATCACCTTAGTAACATCCTTATCAAAATACTGACACACCTTAACCGCTGCCTTATCAAGTGCATACAGCGATTTCAATAATGGTGTTTTGTAATCCAGCGCCTCTCCTGTATAGGAAATAAATACAGTTGGAATACACAAGGTCTTATCCACGATAAATGCTGATGAAGATGGATCCCAGGCACTATACCCCCGCGCTTCAAATGTATTCCTGATTCCACCACTCGGTAGTGAAGAAGCATCCGGCTCCTGCTGAATCAAGTTCTTTCCGCTGAAATGTTCAAATACTTTTCCATCAGACATTGGCTCAAAAAACGCATCATGCTTCTCAGCAGTAGTTCCATTAAGAGGATGAAACCAGTGAGTATAATGAGTCACCCCTCTCTCCATTGCCCATGCTTTCATTGCAGAAGCCACAGCATCGGCAACACCAGGATCAATGTAGCCCCAATTGTCAATCGCTTTCTTTACACTGCGGTAGGCTTCCAGAGGCAAATACTTTTTCATTGTTTCCAGATCGAAAGTGTTTACCCCGAAGAATTCTGAAACCTTATCGGCAGGAGCAGGAACAGAAATAGGTTCTCTGTTAAACAATTCCTTCATTGCGGCAAAACGGTGAGTTGACATGGTAGTTGGTTTATTGGTTACTTGGTGAATTAGTATATCAGTTAGCAAAAGTATACTATTTTTCGAATTACCCCCTCAAAGAATAGGGGGTAATTCGATACATTTACATTTCTTATCAACAATAAACCCTGCCTTGAGATGGGTGTCGCAAAAAAAAGGGGTATTCTGATCGAACACCCCAAATAAATCCTTTGCTTGAATCTATTTCATCATTTCAGCATAATGCTTGTAGAAATAGGTAATTGTTTCAATACCTTTCATAAAATTCCATACCGGAAAATTCTCATTTGGAGAATGGATGGCATCTGATTCCAGACCAAATCCCATAAGAATTGATTTTATACCCAGAACTTTCTCAAAAGTGGATATAATCGGAATACTTCCACCACTTCTTACCGGAACAGGCTGCTTGCCAAATGCCTCAGTATAAGCCTTGTCAGCAGCTTTGTATGCAGTAATTGTTGTTGGGGAGACATAAGCCGGACCACCATGCAGGTTCTCCACTTTAACTTTAACATTTGCCGGAGCTATTGATTCAAGATGAGCCTGGATAAGCGCTGCAATTTTATTATGGTCTTGATTTGGTACAAGGCGAGCACTGATCTTAGCATATGCTTTTGACGGAAGTACTGTTTTAGCTCCCTCTCCTGTATATCCACCCCAAATACCACAAACATCGAAAGAAGGACGAATACCAGTTCGCTCATTGGTGGAATATCCGGTTTCTCCGCCAAGTTCTTCAACGTCAATTGCCTTTTTGTATGCCTCAAGGTTAAAAGGTGCCTTGGCCATTAATTCACGTTCTTCAGGACTAACTTCAAGCACATCATCATAAAATCCCGGAATAGTAATTCTATTATTTTCATCCTGCAATGAGGCAATCATATCAGCCAAAACGTTTATCGGATTTGCTACAGCTCCTCCAAAAAGGCCTGAATGAAGATCTCTGTTCGGACCAGTAACTTCAATCTGAAGATAAGCCAGACCTCTCAAGCCTGTTGTTATAGATGGAATATCCTGAGCAATAATGGAGGTATCTGAAACAATAATAATATCAGCTTTTAACATCTCCTTGTTCTCTTCGCAGAATTTACCAAGACTGGGAGACCCTATTTCCTCTTCTCCTTCGATCATGAATTTCACATTACAAGGCAGCTGGTCTGTTTTAACCAGATATTCAAATGCCTTTGCATGCATAAAAGCCTGGCCTTTATCATCGTCAGCACCCCTGGCCCAAATTAAACCATCCTTAATAACGGGCTCAAAAGGATCTGTATTCCAAAGGTCCACCGGATCAACAGGCATAACATCCATATGGCCATATACCAGAACTGTAGGCAAGGCAGGATCAATCATCTTTTCCCCATAGGTGACAGGATTTCCATCAGTTTGGAAAATCTCGGCTTTGTCAACACCTGCATCAAGCATTGACTGTTTCCAGTATTCTGCTGCTCGCAACATATCGGGTTTGTGCTTTGCTAAAGAGCTTATAGAAGGAATGCGGATTAAACCAAACAACTCCTCCAGGAACCGATCCTTATTCTGTTCAATGTAATTGTTAATATCCATGATAATATTTATTGGGTTATAATTTTCAATAATTCCGTACAAAAGCAGTAGAAAAAAACAAGTGCAACTGCGCACCAGCTACTGAATATTTCTGATTGATACTACCATAAAGGCTTAGTCCCACTCCCAAGTCATACAATAATCTGTAAGTAAACTGAAGCTCGGCAACAGCCCCAAGCGTTCTAAAGGCATACGACAATTCTTTCTGTTCAATATCATCCCAGGTAATGTATTTTCCGTAAGCAAGTGATGGCCCGACAAAAATACCCAGATTGTACCTCAGTCGCTCATATCGCCAACCACCACTCAACCAAAAATCATTCAATTTATTCCATGATCTCATCCAAACCTGGATATCAGAAGAAGCATGGTAGCCAATTCCAACACCAATATCACCAATGAAGTGGTGATAAGATATCATCATGTTCTGTTCTAATCCAGGCAGATCAAAGCTCTTTCCGGTTCCATAGGCCAAGGTCAGATATGGACTGTTCTTTTTGTAAATCTTTTCGTTAAAAAGAATACGGCCATCACGGAGGGGGAATACCGTGTCTTTGCCATAAACCAGGAAATCATCCTCTTCTTCAACCTGGGCAACGCCCATACTGCATAGGAAAAACAGGGGTATCAGAATGAGGATCAGCTTTTTCATTTTACTTTAATAAATAGGTGTTAATAATTAAATGATGAATTCTCGATGAAGGTAAAACATATTATTCGAATTCGAGGTTTTTTGCAGCATAATCCAGTTGTTCAAACCAATCTTCTCCATAAGCTCTGATCAGGGCATCTTTCACAAACTGGTAAACTGGTATACCCAGTCTCTTCCCTTTTTTAAGTGCAGAGTGGCAAATCTCCCATTCATCATAATTCACAGAATCATAATGCTTATATTCCTTTATGCGGATGGGATAAAGATGACAGGAAAGCGGTTTAATCCATGAAATCTTTCTGTCACGGTAAGCCTTTTCGATTCCACAGAAACTAATTCCATTCTCAAATATCACATAAGCGCACTCTCCCTTGTTAATAAGCGGAGTAACGGTATCACCCTCACAATCTACTACATAAAGGCCCTGCTCCTCAATGGCAGATATACCTTCTTGCCGCAAATAAGGCTTAACAAGAGGATACGCTTCTTCAAGTAGAGCAAGCTCATCATCACGCAAAGGAGCACCACTATCGCCATAGAAGCAGCACCCTCCAAGACAAACAGCTAAATCACAGCAAAACTTCTTGCTGATGACTTCAAGACTGATTAGTGTTTTTTCAATTTCCAGCAAAAGAATAATTTTTATTTCCTACTTCCTAATTAACAAGAGCACAACCCGTCATTTCGTCAGGTTGATCCATATCCATTAACTTCAAAATTGTAGGGGCAACATCTGCCAATATCCCATTGTCTATATGAGTATAATCAGGATTCACCAGGATACAAGGTACCGGATTAAGAGAATGAGCAGTATTCGGAGAGCCATCAGCATTCTTTGCATTGTCAGCATTCCCATGATCAGCAATAATCAAAGCAGTATATCCATTCTCTTTTGCCGCTTCTACCACATCATTCACACAGCTATCAACCGTTTCAACAGCTTTAGTAATAGCCTCCCAGATACCGGTGTGCCCAACCATGTCACCGTTTGCAAAATTCAGACAAACAAAGTCAACTTCCTGCTTATTCAATTCAGCAACTATTGCATCCTTTACAAGATAAGCACTCATTTCAGGCTGCAAATCGTAAGTAGCAACTTTTGGCGAAGAAATCATAATTCGTCTTTCTCCGTCAAATTCCTTTTCGCGACCACCGGAGAAAAAGAAAGTGACGTGGGCGTATTTCTCCGTTTCAGCAATCCTGATTTGTTTCTTGCCAGCTTTGGCCATCAATTCTCCTATAGTATTACCCAAATTTTCTTTATCATATATGATATGTACATTCTTAAATGAACTATCATACCGGGTCATCGTATAATACTGTAAAGGTCTGGTACTCATCCCAAATTCGGGCATATCCTGTTGAGAAAGCACAATGGTCATTTCACGCAGACGGTCAGTTCTGAAATTAAAGCAGATAACTACATCATCAGGCTGAATTGTCGTGAGAACTTGCCCATTATCATCCACACTCACTACTGGTTTAATAAATTCATCCGTTACACCAGCATCGTAGCTATCCTGAACTGATTGAAGAATATCCTGACTGGCAGTTCCAAGACCTTTAACATACAGATCGTACCCTTCACGAATTCTTTCCCAACGCTTGTCGCGATCCATGCTATAGTAGCGACCAATTAAACTGGCAATTTTCACCTTTGATCCAACAATATGATCTACCAAATCCTTCATAAATCCTTTACCACTTTTAGGATCAGTATCCCTTCCATCTGTAATAGCATGAATAAATACCTTATCAAGTCTGTAATCCGCTGTCAGATCACACAGCTTATACAAGTGTTTACTAAGAGCATGAACTCCACCATCACCAATCAGTCCGATAAAATGAACTTGTTTTCCAGATTCTTTTGCATAGCTGAAAGCCTCTTTAAGAGCCGGATTATTGGCGATACTGTTATCCTTTATTGCCAGATTGATCTTAACAAGATCCTGGTAAACCACCCTGCCTGCGCCAATATTCAAGTGTCCAACTTCAGAATTACCCATTTGTCCGTCAGGTAATCCAACTTTCTCGCCAGATGTCTGTAATTTGGAATGGGGATACTTTTGGACTAAAGAATCTATATAAGGTGTGTTAGCCTGGGCAATCACATCTGCTTCCGGGTTGCTTCCATAGCCCCAGCCATCCAGAATCATCAGAATTACTTTTTTACTCATCAAATACAAATTAGAAGGGTTATCTGAATAACCCGTTTATGGATAAATTAATTTCTCAAGCTTCCTGAAACTTTCAATTTCCAGAAACTTCTTCTTACCTTTCCATGTATACCCAAGTAGGGCATCACCATCAAAATCCACTGGTGGTTCTTTCTTCATGGCATTCACCTGCACCATAGTACCATTACTATCCGGCTTGAAATTAATAGATGACACTATGTAAATGGTATCTTTTCTGGCAAAGGATAAGTCAGATCTTTTGGCCAGATTTTTCATCGCTTTAACCTCAAAATAGTCCTGTCCAATCCAAAACTCATCCACCTGCAATTTTTCAGAACCACCTTTAGCAATCAGGGTAATTTTATAATTTGTCCCGTATCCAGACTCGTAAATTCCACCGGCCCACTCCTGAGAAGTTGAATCTACCATTTTCATTTTTGCGCCAAATAGAAGGATAATGGATACCAGAACTGCTGCTACAAGAGCTTTCATACATTTGAATTAAGAATGCAAAATTACAAAAAAAGCTGATTAACGTCCCTCTTCAAGACGATGAATGATTCCCATACCATCCAGATAATTCTGATGTATCTTTTTATCATAAAAGAACCTTTCTTGAAACTTCTTATACCATTCACCGGCCTCAGCCCATCTCTTCTGTCCAGCCAGGATATAGATCACATTGAAGTAGGCCAGGCCAAATTCAAAATACATATCCATTTCTGCCACATTAATAAAAGCTTCCAAAGACGCGTTCATTTCACCCCGCTGGGCAGCTCTGAATCCCCTGGTGATTTCGCTATTCAGGTCATGGTCCAAAATAACTCCTTGCAAATAGAACTGTTTATCATCTTCTTCTACCTTAATATCAAAATATTTTACCGGCTTCGGCATAGGTGGAAAATACAGAACAAATTCCAAGACTTCGTCTTTAAAACTAAAAATATGCTTCTCAGGTGCGAAGGGAACATTATCAGACTTAACTAACTTATAAGCCTCAAATTCTCCTGTTTTTTGGATATAAATATTCTTTGACTTAATAGAAAACGGTGTTAGTTGACTTTGGTTCCTGAGACGAATGGTTACAACTGTAGCCTTCGGGGTCATTTCCACCTTATAAACACTCATGCTTATGATAGGTTTTATAGCCACATTGGGGTTATAAACTACCTGAGACTTCAATCCAAGAGCAAGAACTATTAGCAGAGAAAGTAATACTGTTTTTTTCATCCGTTTATATTTATTTTAAATTGTCGTATGTAGCTCACATAACAAAAATAATCATCCGCGTGTGCGTCAAAATAGTTTTCCTTTTGTCATGTTCGGTTCATAATGATATGTTCTATTTATGAGCCAGCAAATTACAGGCCATATTTATCAAACAAATAAACCAGGGCTGTCATAGCTGCTGCCCCCATCTGCATTTCTCGTCTGTCAACCTGCTCAAAAGTATCAAAAGCAGAATGATGGAACCTGAAATAACGCTGTGCATCAGGAAGCATGCCAAGATAAACAAGATCCGGATTCACTTTCCGCAGTGGTGAAATATCCACACCACCACCACCTTTAACAATCTTCAGGTCATAGGGTTTAAATAAATACTCCCATTGTAATGCTTTTTCAAAACGCACAGGATCAGTTCCTATTGTGACCGACCTGGGAGTTAATACTCCACGATCGGATTCCATTGCTGCTATGTGTTTTTCTCCTTTAGCCATCGCAGCTTCTGCATAAGCCTTTCCTCCTCTTTGAGCCACCTCCTCGTCCATAAACATGACAGCACGAATTGTATGATTTGGACGGATCCCGGTGGCATTGAACAAGCGCAACACCTCTATAGCCTGCATACAACCACCCCCATCATCATGAGCCCCTTCTCCTATATCCCAGGCATCAAGATGTCCTCCGATGGTAATTATCTCATCAGGAAATTCAGACCCACGAATTTCACCAATCACATTATGAGAAGGCACATCAGGATAAGTTTGACATGTGGACCTAAGCCAGAGTCTCATATCAGGATCAGTTCTTAGCTGAGAGCTCAAGAGATCAGCACCATTGGTTGAAATGGCAAAAGCAGGAATCTGCTTCCCATCAGAATCAAAACGAGTTACGCCTGTATGAGGGTAATCGTCTAACTCAGAGTTCAAAGAACGAACGATGCATGCCACCGCCCCATACTTTGCAGCAAGAGCAGGTCCAGTAGTTCTTTGATTTGCAGCTCCACCATATGCAGAAAAGGTAGCAATCAGCTTTTGATCCATCGGACGGTTAAAAAACACAATACGTCCGGGAATCAAATCCTTTATCTTTTCCAGCTCCTTGAAGTCCATCACTTCTACCAAACCGGCACTAATCCCGTTTTCGCCTGTTCCAATTGAAAGTCCTAGTGCACAAACAGGTACATCAGTAGTACCAAAAACGCCTGATACGATTCTACCTAATTCAGGACTACCCCTTTTCCAGTTCCTGACCATACATCCCTGTTTCCAAACAGTATCCAGATCCATTTTCAGCATAAGCTGGTAAGTAAATTCTACAGCTGCTGCTGCTTCAGGAGTGCCGCATATTCTCCCTGCAGTATTTTCACAAAGCCATTCAAGATTTGAGTATGATTCCCAACTTGTCAAGGCCTCATTAAAAATCGCTCTGATTCTTTGCTTATCCTCCTGCGCATGCACTTGAAAAACGATCAGCACCAGAAGTAATATTAAGGTCAATTTCTCTTTCATAAGCAACAGATTAATTATGAGGTAAAATTGCCAAAGAATTTGTTTAATTTCAAGCTTTCAAATAGTTTGTTTTATGAATACCACCTCTGGCTTCCAAGTACCTCTGATTCTGGCTATTCACCCCAGAATTCCTTTTACAAATATTGGTGTTTCCCGGAATCAGCAAATGTTATTCCTGAAAAAAGTCGAGCATCCTGAAGAAGAAAGGCTGACTTTCAAGCACTACGCAGATGAAACTGCATACAGAACTCAAATGATTCTTTCTGAACTAAAAGACAATGATATCCCAATTGAAGATATTCGGATTGTTATAGGTCGTGGAGGATTGATGCGTCCGGTTCAAGCCGGTGCCTACCGGGTAAATGAACAAATTGTTGAAGATCTGATAGCTGGAGTAGGAGGAGAGGATGTTGTCAACCTGGGAGGACTACTAGCCGATAGTCTGTCAAAAGAAATCAAAGGCTCAGAAGCATATATTGCAGACCCTGCAGTTGTAGATGAATTTGGAGATTTGGCAAGAGTCTCAGGGCATCCGGAGTTTGAGCGGAGGTCTGTTTTTCATGCCCTGGAGCAGAAGTCTGTAGCCCGAAAATTTGCAAAAACAATTTTAAAAAAATATGAGGATCTCAACCTGATTGTTGTTCAGATGGGAAATGGGATTACTGTTGGTGCGCACCAAAAAGGACGAGTTATTGATTCCAATCAGGGAGTAGATGGTGACGGCCCCTTTTCTCCCACACGTGCCGGAAATGTGCCCATGGGTGACCTGATCAGACTTTGTTTCAGCGGCAAATACACCAAAGAAGAGGTTTGCAGCATGCTAACCACAGATGGTGGATTGTTTGCATACATGGGAACTCATGATGGCTATATCGTTGACAGCATGGCTCGGGATGGAGATGAAAAAGCTCAGTTCTACCTTCGCGCCATGGCCTACCAAACAGCAAAAAATGTTGGAGCCATGTATGCGGTACTGGGCGGCAAAGCAGATGCCATACTGCTAACAGGCGGACTAACACAAAGCAAATTCATTCTGGATGAATTGCTTGTCCGCATCAAATCCATGGCACCATGCCACACCTACTCAAGCGAGGATGATGTTGAGACGCTGGCGCTTAATGGTTATTATATACTTCAGGGAGATCTTGTGCCTTTGGAGTATCCGTATTGAGAAGGAAATAGGAAGCAGGAATTTTTCCAGTATACTTAAGTGTTAAATGCTTTTTTTATCCAAACAGTCCCGTATCTTTTCAAATAGTATTTCTTTTTTAATCGGTTTAGCAATATAATCATCACAACCGGCTTCCAGGGCTTTTTCTTTGTCGTCCGACATTCCATAAGCTGTTTGGGCTAAGATTATTACATCCTTATTAAATTTTCGAATCTCACGGGTGGCATCATAACCATTTATATCCGGCATTTTTATATCCATAAGAATAATATCCGTATCGGGGTTCTCGCAGAATTTTTCTATCGTTTCTTTACCGGTGGTGGTATATGTTATGCCTTTAACGTGATTTTCAAGAATTGTTTCAAAAAGCATCCTGCTCGTTTCGTCATCCTCTGCAACAATGACCGATAAATTCTTTAAGGATACTCCTGATTCTTCTTCTTTGTTTTGTGTTGCACTGCTTTCTTTCAAATTTTGCTTATTGTACGGAAGGCTAAAAGTGAATGTGGCGCCTTTGCCTTCTTTAGATTTTACGCTGATTTCGCCACCCAGCATTTCAACATAAGACTTTGAAATGGCAAGCCCCAGCCCCGAGCCTTCAAAAACTCTTGTATCGGCAATGTCAGCCTGTTCAAAACGGTTAAAAATGGCTTCCACTCTGTTTGCCGGGATTCCTATGCCGGTGTCTTTCACGTAAAATTCAATGAACGTGCCATCTTCTCTATCTTTTAAGCGACAACCAAATGTTATTTCGCCCGTTTCGGTGTATTTAACGGCATTTTTAAGCAGGTTGGTCAATATTCCTTCCAGTTTGAGTGGGTCTGTAATAATGCGTGATTCACTATCCCTAAGGGAAGGTTTATAATTAAGCTCAAGCCCTTTGGATTTTACCTCCCTCTGAAAAAAGTTAAACTGTTCATCAAGTAAACTGTTTACCGACACCTCCGAATTTGCTACTTTTACCTGTCCGGCTTCGATTCTTGAAATATCAATAATATCATTAATCGTCTTGAGCATTCGCTTACCGCTTTTTTCTATAACCTGAATGTATTTTTCTTTTTCATCTCCTGTTAGTTGCGACTCTTTTAATAATTCGGTGAAACCGAGAATCCCATTCATGGGAGTACGGATTTCGTGGCTCATGTTGGTCAAAAAGGCCGATTTCAGGCGGTCGCTTTCTTCGGCTTTTTCTTTGGCTGAAGTCAGTTGCTTGTTGGCTGCTATTATTTTTTCCTCCGCCTGCTTGCGCTCGGTGATATCCCTATGGGTGCCGATGAATCTTAATGGAATACTCTTTTCGTCCCGCTCCACTATTTGGCCATGTCCCTGTATCCACAACCAATCACCGTTTTTCTTTTTGAACCTAAATTCAACAATGAAGCGGTCTATTTTTCCTTCAAGATGTTTTTGGGCTTCATTCATCACGTAATCAACATCGTCCGGATGAACTCGTTTCTGGAATTCTTCCAGGCTGTAAGGGAATTCATCCACTCTATAACCTGCCATTTCATAATAGCGGGGATCAAAATAAACTTCATTTGTTTTAAGATTCCAATCCCACATGCCATCCTTGGCAGCTATCATAGTCTTGGCTAATCTGTCTTCACTTTCTTTTAGTGCCTTCTCTTTGCCGATTAATTGCTCATTACTTGCTTCAAGCTGCTGATTGTGTGCATCAAGCTGTTGGTTAGAGGCCTTTAGCTTATCTTCCTGCTCTTTACTTTTTTTGCGTAATTCTGCCAGTTCGGCAATGAGTTGTTCTTTGGTTTTATCGGCATCTTTATTCATAACTCAGACCTCCTGTATTTCCGCTATCCAAAGTCAGTTTTGCAGTGCGTCTTTCGTATCCGCCCAGAGATGTTCTTTTTATGTATAGCTTTTTCCGTTCCATAATTTCAAAGATACTTAAAATCAGGTTATCAGCTGTAACTGCCACACTGGAACCCAATGGAGTTGAGCGAATCACTCCGTTTTTGGTGCCTGTGGCAAGGCATCCGGTTGCTATTCCAATTTTTGATCGATTTTTTGTAATTTAGGTAAGTTATCTAATCGTATTCAGCAATCTTATGAAAACAATTATCCTTTGTTTCGTCTTGGTGCTATCGCTTGCATGTGGTAATAATAAAGATCAGAAAGCATCCGTAGCCAAAACTCTTGAAGTGGAATTAGATTCTTTGTTTGATCCTGTTTTCTCCGCAGATAAGCCGGGAGGATCTATTCTTGTTATGCAGGGAGATGAGATTAAGTTTCTAAGAAGTTATGGCCTGGCTGATTTGAACACAAAAGAAAAAATCACTGAGAAGACGGTTTTTAACACAGGCTCAATCTCAAAAACTTTCGTCTCAAATGGGATACTTATTCTTGAACAGGAAGGTCTGCTTTCAATAGAAGACGGGCTTAATAAACACTTCGATGATTTTGATAGCGACATAATTGCTGAAAAAATCACAATCAAGCACTTACTGTCTCACTCTTCTGGCCTCCCGGATCTAAGGAAGGTGAGTGAAAATACCGAGTTCTTTATGACAGCAAAAGACACAGCAAACTTTGAACCCCTCAAAAGAACAGCAGTACTAAATTTTGAACCCGGAGAAAAGTTTGAATACTCAAATCCGGCTTTTAATGGATTGGCTTTGATTATTGAGAAACTATCAAAACAAAGATGGCAAAGCTTTATTAAAGAACGAATTTTTAAGGCTTCAGGAATGACAGATAGCAAGATCACTGATGGGGCATATCCCCGGAATGGTGTGGCTCATGCCTATATACTGAATGATAACAATGAGTATGAAGAATATGACTATGGTGAATTTTCTACATTTGCTGCGGCTGGAAATGGAGGGATATGGAGTTCTGTTCTGGACCTCGCTAAATATGAAAAAGCACTAAAGGATGGTAGCTTTCTAAACAAAGAAATAATCTCAAATTCAAGAACGATATTTGAACCACTGAATTGGGCAGATTCGGTAAAACCCTATATTGGATATAGCTGGTTCATTGGTGAAGAATCTCTTCTTGGTACAGATGACGTTTACAACACCAAATTTGTATATCATACTGGTTCTCAGGGAGGTTTCCAGGCATTCTATATTTCTATACCTGAAAAAGACATCCTCTATATTGCCCTGTTTAACAGTCCGGTCAAAGAATACCGCCAAATAATAAGCGAAGGAATTAAGTTGATATTATCACATATTCCGTCGATACTTCCCTCCGACCTCAAATAAAGCATGAGATATCTGACCCAATGAGCAATATTTACATGCTTCCATAAGAACAGCAAAGAGATTCTCCTGACTTATGGCTGCTGTCCTGATTTTATCAAGCCATACCCCAGCATTATCAGCGTTAATGGTCTTAAATTCTTCCAGCGATTTCAATTGATACTGTTTCTCTTCTTCAGTAGCCCTTATCACTTCACCCGGGCGCTCAATTGGTGATCCTTTAGCAGACAGAAAAGTATTGACGCCCATTATCGGGAGTTCTCCTGTATTTTTCAAGCGCTCATAATAAAGGGATTCTTCCTGAATCTGGTTACGTTGATAGTTTCTTTCCATAGCACCAAGAACTCCACCCCTCTCAGATATTTTGTCAAACTCCATCAACACAGCTTCTTCAACCAAATCTGTCAGCTCCCCGATAATGAAAGATCCCTGCAATGGATTCTGATTTTTAGCCAATCCTAATTCATGATTAATTATCATTTGTATTGCCATAGCGCGACGAACCGACTCCTCAGTTGGTGTGGTGATAGCCTCATCGTAAGCATTTGTATGCAAGGAGTTGCAATTATCATAAACTGCATATAAAGCCTGAAGGGTAGTTCGTATATCATTAAAATCAATTTCCTGAGCATGCAGCGATCTCCCTGATGTCTGGATATGGTACTTTAATTTCTGTGATCGCTCATTGCCGCCATACTTATTCTTAATGGCTTTTGCCCAGATAATTCTGGCCACCCGACCTATTACACTAAACTCAGGATCCACTCCGTTGGAGAAGAAGAAGGAAAGATTCGGAGCAAAATCATCGATATTCATCCCCCTTGCCAGATAGTATTCCACATAGGTAAAGCCGTTGGCAAGAGTGAAGGCAAGTTGAGTAACAGGATTGGCACCAGCCTCGGCAATGTGGTATCCTGAAATTGAAACCGAATAGAAGTTCCTCACCTGATTGTCAATAAAAAACTCCTGAACGTCTGCCATGAGCTTCAGGGAAAAATCTATTGAAAAAAGGCAGGTATTCTGGGCCTGGTCCTCCTTCAATATATCAGCCTGAAGAGTTCCTCTGACCCGAGAAATAGTATCGGATTTAATCTTTTGATAAATATCGGTGGGTAACACTTCTTCTCCTGATGATCCAAGTAACAACAAACCCATACCATCATTTCCATCAGGTATTGGCATCCGATACTCAGGTGGAGAAATTGAGTATTTATTAAACTTTTCACTGATCTGTTTGCGCACCTGATCAACCATCCCATTTTCCCGAATGAATTTTTCGCAGGCCTGATCAATAGCGGTATTCAAAAAGAACGCTGCCAGAATCGGTGCTGGTCCATTGATGGTCATGGAAACAGATGTTGTCGGATTTTCGAGATCAAATCCAGAGTACAAGCGTTTTGAATCATCCAGGGTACATACACTCACTCCGCTGTTCCCTACTTTGCCATAAATATCAGGACGAACATAGGGATCTTCTCCATACAGGGTAACTGAATCATATGCTGTAGACAAACGCTTGGCCGGCAGACCATTTGAAAGATAATGAAAACGCTTATTGGTTCTTTCCGGACCTCCTTCCCCGGCAAACATACGGGTTGGATCCTCGGCCTCTCTTTTAAAAGGAAAAACTCCTGCAGCGAAAGGAAATTCACCTGGCACATTTTCTTTTAACAGCCAGGATAAAATATCTCCCCATCCACGATATCCAGGTAAAGAGACCTTTGGGATTTTAAGATGAGAGAGTGTCTCAATATGGGTTTCAACCTCCAGTTTTCTACCCCTTACTTCGTATGTGAAAATATCATCAGAATACTTCCTTTTCCGGTCTTCCCAATCTTCCAGCATTATCAGATTACGCTTATCCAGTTCTGATTTTTTTTCTTCGATCAGTGTATCCAGCTTCACCTGGCCATCATTTAAGGCAGCCGTAATCTCAAGTGCGTAAATTTCTTCCGCCACTGACGATTGTTTCTCTACCCACAGGTAATAACGCCTGATTGTTTCACTAATTTCTGCTAGATATCTGACTTTCTGAGGGGGAAGAATCTCCATCTTGTGCAAAGAGGATGGCAGTTCATGTTTACCAAGAAAATCAACTCCTGTTTTATCTTTAAGTTTGGCTGCCAGAACCTCAAATAATTGATTGACACCTGGGTCATTGAATTGTGATGCCACAGTACCATAAACAGGCATATCTGTGAGTTTATCATGAAACAGCCCCATGTTACGCTGCAATTGCTTGCGCACATCCCTCAGAGCATCATCTGCACCCCTTTTGTCAAATTTATTAAGAGCAACCAGATCAGAATAATCCAACATATCAATTTTCTCTAACTGAGTTGCAGCTCCGTATTCCGGAGTCATCACATACATTGCAAGATCGCAATAATCGGTAATTTCTGAACCTGACTGGCCTATTCCGGATGTTTCGATAATAATCAGCTCAAATCCTGCTAATCCTGCCAGACAAATTACCTGGTCCATATTTTCAGGCAATGCAGCATGAGCTCTGCGGGTAGCCATTGAACGCATAAATACTCCAGGCTGTGATATGCTGTTCATTCTGATACGGTCGCCCAAAAGGGCACCTCCAGTACGACGCTTGGTTGGATCTACCGAGAGAATACATAATTTCAATTCGGGATTACTGAGCTTAAACCGTCTGACAAGCTCATCCACCAGAGAGCTTTTGCCCGCGCCGCCGGTACCGGTAATTCCGAGAATGGGAGGCTTAGGACAAGTCTTTTTGTCTGAACTCTCCTTCAGCAGGGGAATAACCAGCTTTGGATTGTTTTCGATTGCAGAAATGGTTTCGGCCAGTTTATGAAAATCTTTTCTGATCTCATCCTCAGAATATACTTTTTCTCCACTTGGATAGTCTGACTCCTTCACCAGATAAGATATCATACCAGTCAATCCCATAACTCGTCCATCATCAGGAGAAAAGATTTTATCAATCCCATATTTTTCCAGGTCATATATTTCCTCTGGCAAAATAACTCCTCCTCCTCCTCCAAAAATCTTCACATGACCAGCACCTTTCTCATTCAGCTGGTCACGCATATACTGGAAAAACTCCATATGCCCCCCCTGGTAGGAAGTGATCGCGATAGCCTGGGCGTCCTCTTGAATTGCTGTATCAACAATTTCGTCAACCGAGCGATTATGTCCGAGATGAATAACTTCGGCACCTGCAGATTGAATAATCCGACGCATGATATTAATCGTTGCATCATGCCCGTCATACAGCGACGAAGCCGTAACTATCCGAACCGGGTTTTCCGGCTGGTATAAACTGGTTTCCTGATCCATTACAAAAAAGTACTAATCCATTAACGACCGCGAAATTACCATTTTTTGAATTTCGGATGTCCCTTCATAAATTTGTGTGAGCTTGGCTTCACGCATCAGTCTTTCAACGTGATATTCAGCAACATACCCATATCCTCCATGGATTTGAACAGCTTCAGTAGTAACTTCCATCGCAGAATCCGCAGCATATTGCTTAGCCATAGCGCTTGCTACACTATATGGCTTCCCCTGATCTTTCAGCCATGCAGCTTTCAGGCAAAAGAACCTGGCAGCTTCAACCTTCACAGCCATATCAGACAACTTAAAACCAATGGCTTGGTGAAAAGCGATCGGCTTACCAAAAGCTTTTCTTTCCTGGGCATACTTCACAGATCTTTCAAATGCACCAGCAGCAATACCGAGGGCTTG
>JAYEFL010000044.1:0-5170 GCA_034658635.1 Bacteroidota bacterium
GTGTCTCTTGAATCTAAGGATTGTTGGCCAAGGAGTAGTAATAAGATCGCTCCAGCAGCTAACATCCAAAGGCCAGCTCCATACGATTTTTGTCCTTCAATCATAATCCTTTTGCGTTTCGGATACCCACTGATTTAGCTGTGGGCGGAGAAACGCTTACCTCCTTTATATCTTTCACTGGACATCTGTCCGTGACCTTTATATATTCGAAACTCTCCAACAACCTTATGCGTGCGATTGCAACTGCAAAAATCCGAATAACTCCAACAGATCAAGTCTTGAGTACTGTCAAGAAATATACCAAAACCCTTCAATTCTGTGTTAATCAGGCTTGGCGACGCAAAATCAAGAATAATATTAAACTCCATCCTTTCGTCTACAAATCCCTCAGAAAGCGAGGGTTGCCATCTCAACTTGCAATCGCTTGTATCAAGCAAGCGTGTGGAATGGTCAAGAAAGCTAAATCTAAACCCCTCATTACCCGTGCCTCTGTCCGCTACAATTTCCCAAGAAGTGCTAACCTTAAAAGTAGCACCTTGGTTTTGAGGTTGCTCAAAGCCAGGCAAGAGTTTAAATTTACTATTCCTTCTTGTTATAAAGAATATTTTAAGTGGGATGTCAAGGAAAGTTTGCTTCGGCTCGATAAAAAAGGTAGGTGTTTCTTTTTGTTCACGTTCTCTAAAGAGGTCACTGCCATTAAGCAGAGCAATCGTTCGCAAAACAATGTTCTGGGTATTGACCTCGGAGTAAATAACCTTGCTGTCTGTTCCGACAACAGGTTTTACACTTCTGCTAAAGTTAAGCAAACCAAACGGAAATTCAGGTACTTGCGTCGTAAACTTCAAGCTAAAGGCACTCGTTCCGCTACCAAGCTTCTCCGGAAGCTGAGCGGAAGAGAAACTCGTTGGATGAAGCATATAAACCACTGTGTAAGTAAAGACATTGTTTCCAACTTCGGTGGAAACAAGATTGTAATGGAAAACCTGAAAGGTATCAGGAAGAAATGGAGAGGTAAAGTTATGAATTATTGGATCAGTAATTGGTCTTTCTATCAATTGCAAAGTTTCATCCAGTACAAAGCTGAACGAAAAGGGATTGAAGTAAAGAGAGTCAAGCCGAACTATACTTCCCAACTCTGTCACAAGTGTGGTCTGTTGGGTTCTCGTTCCAAGGGTAGGTTTTCGTGTTTCCATTGTGGTTTATCGGATTTTAATGCTGACCTTAATGCAGGTCGAAATCTCTCTCACTCCAAGTTGGGTGAAAGACAGGCTGCTGTAACACCGCCGTACGATTCAAGTGATGATGTTGAAGGCAACTCTCGGGTTGTAATTGATACTGAGCTTAGAGTCAAAAGCCCCGCACTTTAGTGCGTGGGATTATGTTACTTTGCAATGCAATCTGGCTCATCCCAGCATTGCCCATCCCCACAATTACAGCTTTCTGTCAAGATGTCTAAACATACCTCGCTCGGGTCACAGACATCTGCGCAAGAGTTCAAGAAAGTCTCCCACGCGCCACCTGCATCTAAACATGCTTGTTCAGATGCACTATTGCTCGAATTCAATCCGTTTGCTGCCAAATCCTTCGCCTTATCCACTGTCCAGTCTCTCCCGTCATCAAACTTATCAGGGGCAAAATAATAGACTGCAGCAAGTAATGCGACAATTATAAGTACTAGTTTTCCTAATCCCATTTTTTTGTTACCTCAGTTCTATTGCTTTAATTTTAAGTTTTATTGGAGATTTTATGTTCTTATTCAATTGAACGATAAACCCTAACTTCTCAAGTTCGCGTTTATACTTCAGTTCCCAATCCTTCCCTCTGGTTGAAAAGAAGATACTTCGAAGGAGCTTCATTAAAACTCTTCTAGACTTCTTCGCTAACTTCTTAGTTTTCTTTGTCTTGATCACTGTGAAGGATTCGCCATTCCGGAATACGAGCTCAGCCTGTTGCCGGTTATTTTTTAGCAATTCTATTACGTCTTCAGGTGTTGGAGGACTTATATTTTTATCTGGGTGTGAATGGTACAAGACCTCATAATCAGCAGGGAGATCTACATAGTATTTTCCGCCCTGGAATACTTGGAAGTTCTCAAGGTAGCCACTCTTATCAAAATCTAACCCGCCACCGAACTCAGTATTATGCTGTTCAGGATCTGAAATATGTTTAAAGATCTTTCGCTGCCGCGGTTTTATTGTAGGAATGTTCTTATTGATCAGTATCCTTCTCTTCCCTTTCTTTGTCCTTATGTTCCGATAATGCCTTGAAGGTCTTCTTCTTTGTTTCATTTTTTCACGACCTGTAAACTATAAAATGAATATAACCCGACTGAGATTAAACCGAAAAGAAGTACAAAAGGGAACCATGATTGTTCCCAATTGCATTCTATTTCGGAGTCCCAAAGACACGTTATAAGTGTATCAAAATTGACTTTACAATCTGATGAACAGGAGAATGGATTCTCACCATCTTGACAGATGCCGTCACCACAGAAAGCTGTTATGTTACCTGTAAGTGCAACTTCGACGATTTTAGAACCGCCGCCACCCCCACCACTAGGTGGACTTGCACTGGTTGATTCCGAATATGTTAAGGACGAACTAAAGTTTACAGGGTTACCATTGATATCCATTGCAAAAAAGTGGAAGGTATAGATGCCATCCGTACTAGGAGAATAGGTATAATTCTGTTGGCCATCGACATTACCTGGCGACATAAAAACACCAGATGAATTCGCAATAAACCCATTAGGATCTGTAATATTAACTTTTACCCATTCGAGTTTAGTATTATCTGACGCATTGATATAGATTATGAAAGCCGCATCATTAACCCCAGATGTCGCAGATAAAGATGCATTAGAAAGCTTCGGTGGAATCGCAACTGTAAAGTTAGCTGGTTGAGTACCGACTTCATAAGTGTCACTCACATTAACAACCCAATCATAAACCCCATCATAAGTATAAGCATATGATGTAGATTTTGCAATCCCTGAATACAACAATGAAGAAGAATTATCATAAATGGAATACACTATAGGGTCTCCTTCAGCATCTATCGCTGAATAGTTTAAACTCGTAGAATTTCCAGAAGTGAAACTAATTGTAGAGTTTGGAGCAACGATTGTGATTGAAGGAAGAGAGTTCATCCTGAATTCATCAGCAGAACTATATTCTGAATAACTTGTGCCATCATAACTCCTAGCCCGATAATAATATGTTGTACCATCAATCAACGAAAAAGTGAGGTTATAAGATGAACCAGTCTCATTACCATCTGGAGATGTGGGAGTATTATTAATTCCTACATAGACTACAGTATAAATCGTGTCACCATCTACATCCGTCCCGGAAGTCCAGTTGACCTCAGGAGTATGATCTACCAGATGCTCCCCTAAGTTGTATACACTAGAAGGAGATGTAGGTTGAGAGTTCTCAATTGTTTCTGAAGAGTTGAATGAAGTACCATTTTCATAATCATCGAAAGGTGTGACCTGACAAGTCATAATATCTGTCTTATTACAACCATTAGCTGAACAATCATAAGTTGAAGTATTCTGACCTGCAACCCTTGATGTACTATTGAACCAAATATAATAATAATACGCTGTATCAGCCTCATCGTCTAAGAACCCTGAAGGAGAACAAGTTAAGGTACTAGTTCGATTAGGAGCAGCAGGAGTTACATCTGAAGAAGTAATAGATGGGATAGTATTTTCTGTATTATTCCTTTTACCCGCCGTACCTATGTAACTTGCAGTATTATTTGCAAACACAGTAAAGATATACTCGGTGCCATCAACAGTTGTTTTATTTTTGTAACAATAAACAGATGTGCCTGCGCCAACCATTGTCATCGTCTCGTTTGTACCTTGCCATTCCAGAGTACAAGTATCAACATTTACAGAAGGATGGTTTACGGTAACATTGATATAAAGATAATTGTTGATCTGTCTTTCCAAGTGTGTTGGTGTAGGACTAGTATATGTAACATTTAGTGCACTTGTATCAACAGTAAAAGAGATTGTGCCAGGGTTAGTATTATTCTCATTATAATCACCCGCAATCACATACCAAGAATAAGAATCATCCATAAGTGTTAATAAAGTTAAGTTTGAGTCTGACACAGACTGGTTAAATGAAGGAGGTGTGTTATTCTCAAGGTAGACATAATAAGTGATAGTATCCCCATCAACATCTATACTTGTCGACCAATTTAAGTATACTGTAGCGTTATCTGTTAGGATTTGTAGATCGTTAGGATATAATAAAGATGTCTGAGTTGGTTTTGTGTTAAGCACAGATTTATTCTCTTCTTTATAACTTGAAGAAATATAGGTAGTCGTAGCATTACATCTGACACGGATCTGATCATGCGCGTCTGTACTTAAGACTGTATAAGTATTGGTTACCGAATAGTCTTGGAGAATTGAAGATGCATTTGTATTGTAGAATTGGTAACTGTAAGTGATAGCGTCAGAGTCACTATCTGTTGCGCCTGAACAATTCGCTTCCAACGTTTCCGTGACTTTAATAGTTGACGTTAAACTTATTGTAGTGGGAGTTGTAGGAAGGCTATCATTAATGATTTTTGAAGCCTCATAATAACCAGTACTATTGGCAACCGCAGTTGTGGCCTTGCACCTAATCCTGATGGAATCATGGGCATCGCTTGTTTGGACAGTATAATTTGTTACTGAAGAATAGTTCTGTAAGATTGTCGTAGCATTTGAATTATAGAATTGGACATGGTAAGTGATTGCATCATTATCAACATCAGTTGAACCGCTACAATTAAATTCAATATCAGTTCCCACATATTGTGTGGCTGAGATTGAAGCACTAGTTGGATCTATAGGTAAAGAATCTTGGATTGTTGCAGTATTACTTGAATTTACCCATGAACTCCAAGCCTGAGTATCATTCACCCTGATAGAGCATTTTATTATATCTGACTTGTTTAGACTCGCAACATCAAGGTCAATACTTGATGAGGTCTGGCCCGAGATCAAAACAGTCCCATTATACCACCTATATTCAATGCCACCTTTTGAATCTCCATCAGGATCGTTGAATATGCCAGCACTACAATTGACAAGATTAGTTATATAAGGGACAGTATCATTTACAGATGGTTGTGTCACAGTCGGTGCAGTGTTAGTTATATTGAA
>JAYEFL010000045.1:0-18958 GCA_034658635.1 Bacteroidota bacterium
TTCGTTCACTCCATCATGAGCAGCTAAAGATATGTCAAAATCTCCATGATGAGCAATAAGGTATTCAAACATACTAGTGCTTAACAGGGGAGTGAACGAACCCATGATCGGAATTTATCGCAGGTCTGTTCATTCACAGCTTATGCAGGCTATTGAAGACGGCCAGCATAAACCACCAGCCATCATTCGGCAAACAAGATGGCAGGAAGTTAATATACATCCGGGCTTAAACTTTTATTCTCCGGAGATGTTCAGAAATATGAATCGTCCGGAAGATCTGGACATTGAAGCTTAATATGATGAACCGAACATGACAAAAGGAAAACTATTTTGACGCACACGCGGATGATTATTTTTGTTATGTGAGCTACATGCGACAATTTAAAATAAATATAAACGGATGAAAATACTTTATTTCGGTGTTCTGTCAGAAATAACCGGGAAATCCGAAGAAAATCTCGACTTCTCAGGCCCTATCAGCAAGCTACAAATCAAGCTTAGTGAAATGTATCCTGAAATCCAGAAACACAGATTTCAGATTTCTCTGAATCAGCAAATTGTTGATAACACCCAGGTAGTAAATCAGGGCGATGAAGTTGCGTTATTGCCACCATTTACAGGAGGTTGATACAATGAAAACTACAAAGTATTTGATTCAAGGCCCAATTACTGCAAGCTTTGTTGCACTGGAAATAGAAAAGCATGCCAGCAAAACCAATATTGGCGCACATGCTTCATTTGTTGGTCAGGTAAGAGCCGATCATGTAAATTTACAAATCGTCAGCGGTATAGAGTATTCAGCCTACGAAGAAATGATTTCCAAAACAATCAAGGGAATAAAAGACTCCCTGTATGCACAATATGACGATCTGATTTGTGTTCACATTTACCATAGTACTGGCGTGGTAAAGGTGGGTGAGAACTCACTGTTTGTACTGGTTTCTACCGGTCACCGTAAACAAGCCTTTAAAGCCATTGAAGATTGTGTAGAGCAAATCAAAGAGAAGTTACCGGTATGGAAGAAGGAGCTGTATGAGAATGGGACACATAAGTGGCTTGGGGACGGGGAAAACAGTAAATAGGAAATAAAAAATAGTACTTAAGGCCAGGGAATAAAATTAAGGTTTTTGCATTTCTGAAAACCGCCCCCCCGAATAACGAAAGACGAAAAACGAAAGACGAAAAACGAAAAACGTCTTTATCTATCTTTAAGTTCCTCAATTGCTTTCAATACTGACGGATCCTTTCTGATCATAAAAGCAATTCTTCCTTTTTGGAAATAGTACCTACTTAGAATCTCTTCTGAGAGCAGACTTCTGATCTCTTCATCAAATGCCTCTACGTCCTTTTTAACATCGTTTTTAAGCAGCTCCTGCAACTCCTTCAACTTCTCGCCGGCGACATCATCATACTTCTCTCTTTTGACTATCCTGATCAATTCTTCTAATTTTTTCTCACTTCCGGTTTCATACCTGAATGAATCCCTTTCTAATTGTCCTACAAATTCGCTGTAATCTTCTTCTGACAGTACAAAATCAGATGGCTTATCCAGCTCATCCCTTGTGTTTCTAACCATAGTTGCAAAATCAAAGAACTTATCCTGGTATAGCATTGCCGTTGTCAATTTGCTAAGAATTCTGGTTTCCATAACAAGATCAGGAGCAATACCTCCTCCATCATAAACCACTCTTCCATTTTTGGTCTTAAACTCTGATATTAGTGAATCAGGGATTTTGCCCACACTGCCATCTTCACGGCGATGAGAATAATCCAGGGCCTGAATACAACGACCACTCGGAATATAATACTTTGCCGTAGTGATTTTAAGTTTGGAATTATAGCTCAAATTACGTGTTGTCTGTACCAGGCCTTTTCCAAATGACCTTTGACCGATCACCATTCCCCTGTCAAGGTCCTGCATCGCTCCGGCAACGATTTCTGCAGCAGAAGCTGATTTAGAATTTATCAATACTGCCACAGGAATCAGGGTGTCAATTGCCTCACGTTTACAATAATAAGAATGATTCCATTGCTTAACTTTTCCGATAGTTTTAACAATTTCCTCATTTTGTGGCACAAATATATTCATGATATCTACTGCCTCAACTAACAAGCCGCCCGGATTAGAACGCAAATCCAATATTAGCTGACTGATCCCCTCCTCCTTCATCTCAGTAAATGCATCCAAAACCTCTCTGGCTGCTCCCTGAGTAAATCCGGATAAACGAATATACCCGGTCTGTTCATCTATAATTTCATAAAATGGCACATTATTAATCCGTATTTTTTCACGGACCATTTCCACCTTAATCTCTTTTTCTTCATGCGGACGAAACACCTGGATACTTAATGAGGTTCCAACCTGACCTTTCATCAATTCACCTATTTGTGTTGATTTCAAACCACTAACGGAATGACCATCAATTTTCCGTATCAAATCACCTGCTCTCAAACCAGCTTTATGCGCAGGAAAACCTTCATAGGGATTTGTTATCATCGCATCATTATGACGCTGTCTGATGAGGGCACCAACACCACCATACTCACCTGTTGTCAATAACTCTAAATCCTCCATTCGTGATTCAGGGATGTAGACAGTATATGGATCAAGACGGGCCAGCATGTTATCAATACTATTCTTTACCAATTCACCGGGGTCGGTTTCATCTACATAAAACACATTCAATTCCCGCATCAGGGTATGATAAATATCCAGATTCTTTGAGAGCTCAAAATCTTTATTGATATATCCTGAAAAACTAAAGGGCAGGAATATCAGGAACACAAGTATCAGGGGAAATCGCAATTTTTTCATCATATTTTTCTTCTTACTTATCATTATCACGGAACAGGATCATAACCACTTCCACCCCATGGATTACATGACAACACTCTTTTCAAGCACATAAACAGTCCTTTAAACGGACCGTATTTTTTCAAGGCCTCCAGGCAATAGCTTGAACAGCTTGGTGTATATCTGCAACTGGAAGGTAGCATTGGTGATATCGCCTTTTGATAAAACTTCACCAAACCAATAAATACAAGTTCAAGTATTTTACTAATAAATTTTATCGGTAACAGGAGATATTTCATCCGTTTATATTTAATTCTATTTGTCGGATGTAGCTCACATAACAAAAATAATCATCGTCGCGTGTGATAAAACAATGTCTTTTTGTCATGCTCGGTTCATGTATTTACCTTCACCTCTTGTTTGAAACGAACCAAAAGCTTTGAAATTTTATCTTCTAATTCATTAGAATCCATTATTTCTGAATGGGTATACATAAGCATGAAAACCAGATTTACTTCCGCCTGGTTTAAATACTCATACAGGATTTGCTTATTCACACGATAACCTTCCTTTATTCTCCTGCGTATGAGGTTTCTGTCGACGGCTCTTTTGAACTTTCTCTTGGGTACCGAAATAACCACCCTGGCAGGTTGACTGTTAGTTGTATCAGAGAATTTCCATACTATTCGAAATGGAAAAGAATGAAATGACCTGCCGTCAGTAAACAGAGACTGGATTTCCTTTTGACTTGTGAGTCGTTCGGATTTCCGGAATTTATTAGTGTTTGTCATTCCGGATGCATTATAATTCTTTATTTACCAGGCTTTTTAGCCTCCTCCGCTATGAAATTATCAAGTGCCATAGTCATTGACGGATATTCCGGACTCGGAACCTTCAAATCAATATTTAATCCAGCTTCTGCAGCGGCTTTGGCTGTATTCGGACCAAAGGTTGCAATTTTCATGCTGTTTTGTTTAAAATCCGGAAAATTGCTAAACAAGGAAGTAATACCTGAGGGACTATAAAAAACAAGAACATCGTACTTATTCAGATCCAGTCCTGAAAGATCAGATGCGACTGTGCAATAGAACACTGCCTTCTTGAAATGGACATCATTCTTTTCCAACAATTCAGAAATCTCATCCTTGTGAACATCACTCACAGGAACCAGAAATTTTTCATCCTTATGCTTGGCTAAAACATCCATCAGATCAACAAAACGCTTCTTGCCATAAAAGATCTTCCTTTTACGGTAAACAATATATTTTTGCAGATAGACTGCAATAGACTCTGATACACAAAAATACTTCATTGCGTCAGGAATGCTCACTCTCATTTCTTCACTGATTCTGAAAAAATGATCAATAGCAGTTCTGCTAGTAAAAATAATAGCTGAAAAGTCCAGAATATTTACCTTTTCACAACGAAATTCCTTCTTAGTAACACCCTCAATTTGAATAAATTGCTTGAAATCAAGCTTAACTTTTTGTTTCTCCTCCAAGGCAAAATACGGAGACTTTTCCATACTTGGCTTTGGCTGCGAAATGAGTATTTTTTTAATTTTCAATTCTGTTGGCTTTATGATTTTTAAACAATAAAAAGAATTGGCAATAAACTCAAACTACTACAACACCTATTATCACTAGAATAGGTGAAATTTCAAGAGTACAAAGGTACAAAATCCCATAGAATATCGAAATCCTCTCTTGCATCAAAATCTGAAACCAACGTAAATAATTCATAATCTGCATTATAAACAAAACCACAAATCCTGATACAATTGCATAAATGCTTCCTTGAGGGGGCAAAAATCTGACAAGGAGAGCAAAGAACAGGAGGAAAAACCCAAAATTTTTAAGATAAATTAGCCAGGAATGATTAATTCTGGCTGCTATTCCGGGACTTTTCAAAATATAGCCTATCGATGCTATTGATCCAAACTTCATCACAGTAAGCAGGAGAATAAACAAGGAAAACAAGACCAAATCAAAGGCAGAGCTTCCCGGCCAGCTTATTCCCTTCAAGCTATTAAGACTGACAAACAAAAACAATGCAATCGACAGACTTGCCAATACATTCAAAAAAACTGAAGTCTGTATAAGATTGAGATTCTTTTCCTTTAGCAAGCGCACCTCTTCCAGAGAGTAAAACATTGCCTGCCTGTATCGTATCCAGTATCTTGGAAATGCCATTTTTGTCATTACAAAACCGGCGATCAGGGCAATAAACCATATTAACATCCAGTTTGAATGTGCATTTACACGAAGAGCCTCATTTAGTATACCTGATTCAACATCCATTAACCCACAAAATTACTTCAAATTAAAGTATTCATATACCAGCCTGGCTTTTCCCTTGCCAATTTTACTACTCAACTTATCAAGATCAGCCTTTTTGATAGCAATAACAGAACCAAATTCACTTAGTAAAAGATCTCTGGTTTTTTCCCCTATTCCATTTATTGCAGTCAACTCTGATTTTATTAAACCCTTACTCCTTTTCTCGCGATGGTGGTTTATCCCAAATCGATGCGCTTCATTTCTGAGCTGCTGAATAATCTTTAAACTTTCAGAGTTTTTATCAAGGTAGAGAGGCACGGAATCATTCGGGAAATAAATTTCCTCCAGTCGTTTCGCTATGCCTATGACTGTAATTTTGCCTCTCAGATTTAGTTTTTCGAGGCTATTTATTGCTGCATTCAACTGTCCCTTGCCACCATCTACCACGATCAGCTGTGGTAGCGATAGCTCCTCATCAAGTAAGCGTTTATATCTGCGAAAAATAATTTCTTCCATTGACGCAAAATCATCAGAACCCTGAACGGTATTAATATTAAAATGCCTGTAATCCTTTTTACTAGGACGAGCATTTTTAAATACAACACATGCAGCTACCGGATATGTTCCCTGAGTATTTGAATTATCAAAACACTCAATATGATCAGGTATTTGCTCCATTCTTAAATCCTTTCGAAGTGTTTCAAGTTTTCTTGTAACCCGGTTGGCTGGCAAGTGCTTAATCCCCTGTTTTTGGCGTTCCAGCCTGAAATACTTTGCATTTCTGGTGGATAAATCTACAAGGGTCTTCCGATCTCCTCTTATTGGAACAACAATTTTAACTCCATCGTCAACATACTCTATTGACTCTGAGAGTATTACTTCATTTGACTTACTCTGTATTCGATTACGTATTTCAAAAACGCCCAGGCTTAAAAGATTCTCTGATGATTCATTAAGTCGCTTTTTCAGCTCCATAGAGTGAGATTGAATTACTGCTCCGTTCACAACCTTCAAAAAATTAACGTATCCTGCCTTTTCATCTGTTACAATAGAAAACACATCTACTTCTTTTATTGACGGATTTACAACTGTTGATCTGGCCTGGAATTTCTTAAGCATTTCAATTTTTTCCTTAAGCCGGTTTGCCTCCTCAAAATCATAAGACTCAGCCCTTTCTGCCATCCTTGATGTTAACAGATTCACTACTTCGCCGGTATGCCCTTTCAGAATTCTTCCAATTTGTTCAACGTGTTCAAGGTAGTCTGATTCTTTTTGCTCCTCTATGCAAGGTCCCAGACAATTTCCCAGATGATACTCAAGACATACTTTATATTTTCCGGTTCTAATATTTTCATCGCTAAGATTAAGTGAGCAGGTTCTAATTTTGTACACACTCCGGATAAGATCAAGCATACTCTTCCAAATTTTACCAGATGTATATGGTCCAAAATATTTTGATCCATCTCTGATCATATTTCTGGTAGCGAATATTCTCGGAAAAGGTTCATTTTTAATGCAAATCCATGGAAAGGTTTTATCGTCCTTTAGTAAGACGTTATATCTGGGTAAGTGTTTTTTTATCAGGGTATTCTCAAGAAGCAGTGCATCTGATTCTGTTTCAACAATTATATGCCTTATCAGGTGAATCTTTTTTACCATTATAGCCAGCTTGGCACTATCCGGCTTTTTATTAAAATAGGAAGCAACTCTTTTCTTAAGATTCTTTGCCTTACCCACATACACAATTACATCCTCAGAATTTACAAATTGATAAACTCCGGGTAACTCTGGCAGTAAGCCTATGTGCTCAGATATATGGTCTGGTGGAATGTATTTGCCATACATAATATCTATTCGGATTCAGGATATTTTTGGATCAATGAATTTGAAATTGTTACCATCAAACAGGCCCTGATCGCCAAGTTTTAATTCCGGAATAACCAAGAGGGCCATAAAAGACAAAGTCATGAAAGGGGCCTTTAGCCGGCTACCTGATTTTTTAGCATCCTCCGTGAGTTTTCTGTAGGCTTTGCCCACAGTTTCTCCTGAAAGATTACTCATAATACCGCCAACAGGCAAAGCCAGAATATTTGTTTGTCCACTTTCAGTTACTCCGATACCACCTTTTGAATCAATTAGTGCATTAACTACATTGCAAATATCCTCATCTGAACAGCCCACAACAATAATATTATGACTATCATGAGCAACAGAACTTCCGATAGCACCACTTTTCAGGCCAAAATTCTTAATCCAGGCAACAGCAGGCTTAGCGTTTTTGTACCTGTTAACAACAACAAGTTTAAGAATATCATGCTCAGTATCTGGCAAAATCACTCCATCTGAACTGATCATTTCTGCTTCTTGAGTCAGGGTTAACAGACTGCCATCTATTGCTTCGATGACTCTATATATGCCAGAATCTCCATAAAACCTGAATTCGTCAGGTTTACATTGTTTTGTTATAAATTTATTAGGATGATCATTATTCGCAGATTTAAAAGAAATTTTTCCCTGTGAATAAACCTCTTTCCCATTGATCCAGGTTGATAAAACAGACATGCTCTCTAAGGAATCAACCACAATAAAATCAGCCGGATCATTCGCTTTTAATTGTCCAACATTAAGTCCGTAATGACTTATAGGATTAGAGCTGGCAGCCATGAGCATATCAAAAATATTTATCCCCATTTCAAGTCCACGCTTGATAATCACATTAATATGTCCTTCCATCAAGTCATCAGGATGAAGGTCATCACAACACAACATTACCCTATCAGGATATTCTGAGAACAACGCTGCAAGTGCATCAAAGTTTTTGGCTGCACTGCCCTCTCTTATAAGAATTTTCATTCCTTTTTCTATCTTCTCTCTGGCCTCTTCAATACTAACCGCCTCATGATCGGTGCTAATTCCTGCATGAATATACTTCACCAAATCTGCACCACTAAGTCCGGGTGCATGTCCATCAACAGGTAAGCCCCTGCTTATGGCTTCTTCAATTTTACCTCTGACATCAGGAAAATCCATTACAACCCCAGGGTAATTCATCATCTCACCAAGTCCAACAAGGTCTCCCTCATCCAGCAATTCACCAATATCCCCTCTGTTAAGCCTATCTCCTGCCTGCTCAAAGTCTGTAGCCGGCACACATGAAGGGGCAGTAAAAAATATTTTCATCGGCACACTCGCAGCATCCCTTTTCATATATCTCACTCCGTCTTTGCCTAAAACATTAGCTATTTCGTGAGGATCTGAAACTGTAGCTACAGTTCCATGCCTTACCGCCATCTCAGCAAACCTTGAAGGAATAAGCATTGAACTCTCAATGTGCACATGAGCATCAACTAATCCGGGAAGAACATAAGGCAGATCCTCATCAGAATTTACAGCCTCCAAAGAAACAATTCCATCATCTGAGAACCTTAAAACTCCCTTGAAGAACTTTCTATTCTCAAAATCAGGTAAAAACGCCTTGATTTCATGCATAACAATATTTATTTATATATCTTATATTCTGCGTATTATCCCCTACATTTATCAACAAATACTTTAAGGTTCCACGTGGAACAACAACTATCTTCCTAACTTTATCAACAAAACACTAACATCTGCAGGAGAAACACCTGACATTCTGCTTGCCTGTGCAATTGTTTGTGGTCTGGCTTTCGAAAGCTTTTCTCGAGCTTCGTAGGTCAAACTCTTTATTTCATTGTAATTTATCCACTCAGGTATCTGAAGATTCTCCAGTCGTGATATCTTTGCTGCTATTAATTTTTCCCGTTCAATATAACCCGAATACTTCATTTCGATCTCAGCTGATTCAACAGCTTCTCTTTTTCTTACCTGGATATTCTCTATCTGTTTATTAAGATCAGGTAATACCTCAATTAAATCATTAATACAAACCTGCGGACGAGCAATAACATCTCTCAGTTTTACTGTTTGCTTGATTGGATTAGTGTTTAATTCAGTCAATTTTTTATTGATTTCAGCAGGCTTTACGGAGCGATTTCTAAAAAACTCCACCAATTCATTTTTAGCATCAAGCTTAGCCTGCAGCAGAGTTACCCTCTCTTTATCAGCGAGGCCTAAATCGTAACTCATTCTTGTTAATCGTTCATCGGCATTATCTTGCCTGAGAAGAATTCTATACTCAGCCCTGGATGTAAACATCCTGTACGGTTCATCCACGCCCTTTGTCACAAGATCATCGATTAGAACGCCGATATAGGCCTGATCCCTCCTCAAGACAAAGCTGTCCTTGCCCCTGACTTTAAGATGGGCATTAATACCGGCCATAATTCCCTGAGCTCCTGCTTCTTCATAACCTGTAGTTCCATTAATTTGTCCGGCGAAATACAAAGAATCAATAAGCTTTGTTTCCATGGTATGATGAAGAAGCATTGGATCGAAATAATCATATTCTATCGCATAACCCGGCCTGAACATTTTTACCTTCTCAAAGCCCTTTATCTTATGCAGGGCCTCTAACTGCACTTCCCACGACAGGCTTGAAGAGAATCCATTCAAATAATATTCAACGGTCTCATAACCCTCAGGCTCTGCAAATAGCTGATGTTGTGTTTTTTCTGCAAATGTTATCAGTTTTGATTCAATACTAGGACAATACCGTGGTCCGATACTCTTTATGGTACCATCGAACATTGGAGAATCATCAAATCCAGTTTTCAGAATATCATGAACCTCCTGAGAGGTATGTGCAACATAACAGGGCAGGTTTACTTTCATCTCCACAGACTCGTTCATAAAGGAAAAAGGAACAATTTCCTCATCTCCTTTTTGCTCTTGTAACTGTGAAAAATCAATTGTTCTACCATCAAGCCTGGGTGGAGTACCTGTCTTCATTCTGCCAGTTGTAAAACCCATATCAAAAAGCTGCTTACTCAGACCCGCCACTTCTGGCTCAGAGGCCCTTCCTCCTTTCATCTTGATTTTACCAATATGCATCAGACCATTCAGAAAGGTACCATTGGTCAGAATTACCGTTTTTGACAGCAGCTCTGCACCTAGTCGGGTTCTAACACCCAGCACTTTTCCATCTTCTACAAGAAGTGAATCCACAGTGTCCTGCCAAAAATCCAGATTCTCAATTCGTTCCAACTGCTCTCTCCACTCCATACTGAAAACCATTCGATCACATTGTGCTCGAGGACTCCACATGGCAGGGCCCTTAGATTTATTAAGCATCCTGAATTGAAGCATACTCTTATCCGTAACAATTCCACTATATCCACCCAGTGCATCAATCTCTTTAACAATTTGCCCCTTCGCGATTCCACCCATAGCGGGGTTACATGACATTTGAGCAATTTTATTCATATCCATAGTAATCAACAAAACAGCAGACCCCAAATTTGCTGCTGAAGCTGCTGCCTCACATCCGGCATGTCCGGCACCCACCACAATCACATCGTACTTCATATTCTTCAATAAAAATTTGTTCAAAATTACTAAATCTTTAAGCCATCCTCTGCAATTATTGTTTAATGGCTGACAACCTGGGGGTTAGAGGGGGCTCAATATTCAGGCGGTTCTACTTTATTTCAAGTCTTGATACCAGAGCAAAAAAAAAGCCCTTAAAAGGGCTTAAATCAGGCTAAAACAAAGACAACAAGTTTCAATCGAAGAATTTCAGGAATATATCCTCCTCCTGGGTCATAATTTTCTTATCGCTGATAGTTTTATCCATAAACCCAATTAAATGCAGAACTCCGTGTCCGACTATCCGTCTAATTTCATCCTGCACGAGTATTCTATCTTTTTTAGCATTTTCCCTTATTCTATCAATACTCACAAAAATATCTCCTGAAATATTTTTCCCTTCAGAATAATCAAATGTGATTACATCAGTATAATAATCATGTTGTAGATATTTTTTATTCATTTCCAATAATTCATCATCCGAACAGAAAATAACATTAATATTTCCAACCTCCATTTTATGCTCATGAATTAACCAACAAACACCAGATTTTAACTTCTTCCGTTCAAAAACCGGCCTAGGTATTTGAAGTGCATGAAAACTGACTGCCATTACTTTTCGTGTTTCTTAATTTTCTTTAAATACTCCTGATATTTTATCCTATAATACTCTTTCAATTTGAACTCATTATATTTCATCATATCCGATTGCTGCTTCTGTTCATTTTCAATTTCTTTCCAAGCAGGAATATTATTAGGATCAAAATCTCCTCTAAACTCAGTTGCCTCTCTTTTATTTTCTTTTTCACGTTCCTTTTCAGCGGTTTCAGCCTCTAACAATCTTGTTTGTATCCACTCCTCCTTACTAATCGTATGATCACTAACACGATTGTAGATTATATCTTCCTCCACATTCTCCATCATTTTATGTACATCATCAAGCTTCTGTTTTGCCTTATCACCAAGCAATCCTGAATTCCTCAATTGCTCAAGTTGTTGCCTAAGCATTTCCCTTTCTGCGAGCATTTTTGCAAGTTCCTTTTTTCCTCCCGACCCCTTCTTCCCCTCTTTCATTTTTTGAATCATGCCTTTCATTTGTTCCTTAAGAGACTGCTGCTGTTCTCTCATATCCCCCATCTTTTCAGCCCCATCCTTAGGCTTGCTATCAGTAAAGCTTTGCGCCCCCTCGCCTTGTCCTGACATGGACTGAATATTCTCAACCAACTCATCAAGCCTGACAGCCAGTTCATTCACACCTTCCATCACTTTCTGTTGTTCATATCTAACCTGAGATACTTTTCCATCCTGTACAGATCTGAATAAATTCCTCAAGGATGTTTCCACGTGAAACACTTCCTGATTCAATAAGCCGGCAATCAAAGCTTGTTTATACCCCAGACTTCTCAGGGAATCTTTAATAACATCAAACTTCATCTCCATATTAAGCTGCTCAACTCCTACTTCATGAAATACTTTATTCCTTGCGCTAACAGATCCAATTTTTTCTAAAAGTTCTTCTTGTTTGAAGCTAAAATCATTCAACTCACGTGCTAACTGCCTGAGTATCTCCAGGTCAACAGAACTACCTCCCTGTCCACCACCTGTCATCATATCCTGCATTTTTTGGCCCAAGTCCTGCATCTTTTTCCCGGCATCCTGCATGCTCTGCTTCTTCTCCCCCTCATCCTTACTCCCGCCAGCCTCCTTCAGTTTATCCTTTATATCCTTCCTCTCCTCGTCAAATGAGTTTAACTCATGCGGCTTATTCAATTCTGAGTTCTTTTTCAACTGCTCATTCAGCTTATCTTCGAGCTTTTCGAAATCTTCTTTAGCCTTCTCTATGCCGGTACTGTCAAGCATTTCTTTGACATCCTCACCGAGCTTTTTCATCTTATTGGCAATGTCATAGATTTGCTTTTCCAACTCCAATTTTTTCAAAAGCTCCAGATTTACATCAAGTTGCTTTTCCAGATTTTCCAGATTCATTTTTAATTCCTCAGTCTTTTCTAATCTTTCTTTCTGACTCATTTCATCAGCAAGCTTCTCAAATTCCTCAAATAATGTCTTTAGTTCATCATCTAGCAATTTTTCAAACAGATCTTCAATCTCTTCCTGTTTTCGAAGAATTTCTTCTCTCCTTTCAGAGTTAAACTGCTCAGAGAGATTCATCATCCTGTTATCCTGCTGAATATTTTCAATCATTTCTTGAAGAAGATCCTTCATCTCGCTAATCTCATCAACCTTAGAATTTATCTCCCAATCGTCCTTGTTTTCTATTAACTGGCTTTGTATTAGATCATTAAGCTTTTCCCTAAGCTTACTTGTCAAATCCTTGCTATCCTCTATCTTATTGCCTAAGTCAGCCCCCTTTTCTCTATTGCTATCCCACAATTCTTCAGTGGTTTCAACCCTAATTCTGAATTTTCTACTATCAGTTCGCTTAGGTCCGTTAACACCATCATTATCCCAAACACTCAAGAAATACTCATAATCTTTTCCACTTGCTACAACATCCTTAAAATCAACAGCATAATATACTTTTTGAAAATTAGCGTCCTTAAGCACTTTGATGGTATCCTGATAAATTAACGAACCATCCTCTACAGAAACTATGTAAAACATAAGACCACTAAACCCATAATCATCTTGTATATTCGCCTGAATGTATACCTGTTGCGAAAATATACTATCAATAATCTGATTTGCAATTATCCCCGGAAACTGATCCCCGATCACCTCAATATTGTACCTCAGGCTTACAGGCTCTCTAAGTTTCGATGATTTCAAAAAAAGCTCATACCCGACATTAACCTTAATATTTTTAGAAAATTTACGTATTCCATCCTTTTGGACAGAAGCCAATGAATCATCATTAAAAATAAGAGAAACAATGTCAGCATGCTGATGCTTAATACTCCAGTTAACTGTACTTCCCTCGGCTATTATCAAATCTCCGCTATTACTTTGTAATCTAAGTTCCAGACCTGTATGACGCGGTGGAATAACAACGATTTCCATATTAAGAAGTTCCGGTATGGGTATAACTTCCACATGATATCGCTTACTCTCAAAATCAATGTGCTTTATAGAAAAATCAAAGTCACCATTAATTGCTTCAACTGTATGCGAGAATGAAGCCCCTTCCGCTTTCATCTGGGACAGACTAGCTCCAATGTTGAGGTAAACATCAGCATCATCTAATGAAATATTAGACGAAACCAATATTTCAAGATCACTTCCCAGGCCAACAGTAAGGCTATCGTTTAGAATTATAAACTGCAGCTTCGTTTTTGAATCAAACTCTTGTTTATAGTGTACAGTTCTGGCATATCCGGTTTTAACCAAATCAGGCCAAATATTAAAAAGTACCAGGCCAAGAATAGCAACAGAAGCCAGATATACAGAAGGTTTAACCAGCTTTTCGAATGGCACGGCCTGCTCAAATTTATACCATTTAAGGCGATCCTCTCTTTCCTCAATACTAGCGAAAATCAAACTTGAATCCCTTTCCCCCAAATCATTTTCACCCAAATCATTTTCACCCAATTCTATCAGATTCAGCAGGGTGTCCTTCAATTCAGGAAATTTTTTCCTTATTAGTCTCTCAGCAATTTTAATATTCATCCCTCTCATCAGACCAAGAAGTCTGAACGCGGGAATCAAAACAAATACTAGCAAAAACCCGAAGGTTACGAAAGCACCAATTTTAAAAGCAGGTTCTCTGAAAGAAGCTGGCGACAAGGTAATTTCATTTACCAGAATTAGTACAAGTAAAAAAAAACTGGCAAAAACCAGACTAACAATTAAGCCATGTACGACACGATTCAGGTAGTACTTTCTGATAAAAGACTTAATACGGATCAAGACTTTTCTGTAGGATGGAGAAAGACTGTGCATATCTACCTTGCCAGCCATAATTCAGGATTTTGATTTGTTTTCCCTCTCCACAACTGAAAATGCAATTCAGATGTGCTGCTTCCTTTCACACGGTATACTTCGCCAATTATTTGTTTACGCTGAACCAGATCACCCTTCTTTACACTTAGATTAACAAGGTTCTGATAAACTGTGAAATACTCTCCATGCTGAATAATAACAGTTAGGTTAGCACCCCGGATTGATAATATATTGCTAACCCTTCCCTCAAAAATTGATCTGGCTGCTTCGCTGGCATTGGTTGTTATATCCACACCCTTGTTATCAACCTGAATATTTTTCAATACTTCATGCCGATGCTTTCCATACTTTGAAGTAATCACACCTCTCTCAACCGGCCATGGCAAACGCCCCTTGTTGTTACCAAATTCATTTGAAATGATCTTCATTTCCGGTGTCAATACCAAACCGGTAGTGCTCCCTGCACCCCCACTGGCTTCTACTAATATCCGCTGCATCTCAGCATCAATTCTGTCTCTTGCCCTTTTCTTATCATTCAGTTGCTTTCGCAAATCCTTTTCAGTTCTTTTTAGTCTGTAAACGTATTGATCCTTATCCTTCTTTTCATTACTCAATTGAGCCACTTCCTTTTGTCGCTGAGTAAGAAGTCCCTTTTGTTGGATTCTTGAAATTGCCAGCTCCTTCATCTGATCCTCCAGCATTACCGTTTTTTCCCTGATTTCTTTTGCCTGTTGCTTTCTGAATTTACCGTATTGCTGAAGATACTTTACTCTCTTATATGCCTGATTAAAATCATTCGCAGCCAGAATATACTGAGTGATATCATATGATTTTCGCGTTTGGTAAGCCTTATAAATCATTCTTGCATAATCCTCTTTCAGAATCCGAAGATCATCCTCAAGCATACTAACATCCCTTTCCCTGCTCTTTATAGACCTATCGAGAAAGGATAGTTCTTTTCTAATATTCTTTACCACCTTCTCTCTGGAACTAATCTGTCTTGACAAAAGTTTAAGCTCAGACAGCTTACTCATTTTGTCTGATGCTGTTTTAGCAAGTAGCTTCTCTGTAAAGGCAATTTCCTCCAATTGCTTCAACCTCTCAGCTCGTAATTGTTCAAGCTCCTGGCCGTTTACAACTCCACTTCCCGCTCCTGTCAGGATCAGACAAATGAATAAAACTTTTATATATACTTTTTTGCTCAGAACCATGAGAAAGGAAACTTAAGTTCCTTATTTACTTTCACCATCAATACTCTTAAATCTAACTCCATTCTTTCTTCCATATCCACTCCTTCCATCATAATTCTGGTTGGCAATCCTCCAAAACCTTTGTTTGCTTCAGAGCCATATACCACATCCAGCAACCAGTTGGAATCTTCATGCGAAACACGTGTACGAAATAGCATCCCTTTTTTCTGATCCAATAAATACCGGGGCAGAAATCCATTTCTCTGCAAAATACTCTTTTGATCAGGATCAGAAAAATCAGGAATTAGCAACAGTCCATTCTCGTTATTCCTGCTAAGATATTTATTGAGAAGCTTTGTGTCGGAGCGTCCCGGAATAAACAGCTTTCTCGCCATTATTCCCTGGAAAGCATAAAAATCTATTGGATAACCGATCATATCACTCATTGTTTCCCAATTGCCCTTTTCCTTTACCTGGGCAATTCTCGAGTACATCCAAACGCTATCCTTAGTGCAAATTACCCTGGCAAGCTCTACACCCAACATAGCTCTCACCGATACCCATAAAAGACTATCTTCCAGATTCCTGTATGTCAGACTAAAAGATTGCTTTTTACCCAAAGCATCGGTCTTGACAGATCCTTTAATTTCTAAAGACGTATAATCTAATTCGGTTTTCAAAACCTGCTCCAGCACTTTCCCCCTAATCCTGCCCTCACGAGTGCCTGAAACAAGATTTTTCCTTGTTTTACAAGAGCTTGAGCCTAGTGCTAATAACACACTGAGGCTAATTAACAGTATTGCAGAATATTTACTCATTAATTTTTCCTGTTCTAATTTTCTCGTCTATATATTCAGAAGCTCCTCCGGCTTCTTTGGCTTTTTTCCACATTTCCATGCTTCCTTCAGGATTAACATTCATATACAGAATATCTCCATAGTGCTCCCATACTTCACCAGAAACAGTGCCTTTTTCATTATCAACAGCTTTTTTAACGGCTTTCAAGGCTGCATCATATTTCTGTAATCTAAACAAAACCCAGGCCTCAGTATCCAAATAGGTTGAATTCTCAGGTTCCATTTTAATACACTTGCTGATCATTTTCCAGGCTTTATCCAGATCACGATTCAAAACGGACAAATAGTAACTGTAGTTATTTAAAACTACAACATTATCAGAATCTAAAAGCAACAGAAGATCAAAGTTCAGAAAAGCCTCTTTATAATTTTCTAAACGGTAATATGCATCTCCAAGAGTGATGTAAAACTGTTTAGTCAAATCATGGTTGTTTGGATTTAATCTGGCACCCTTTTTCAAGGCTTCAACTGCTGCCGGATACTTTTCCAATCCTGAAGCACCAATACCCTTAAAAAGATAGAATAGTGATTGATTTGGAAATGCCATAACAGCTTTGGATGCTAACTCAAACATCATTGTAAAATCCATTTGAGAATTTTGAATGAACAGTAAATTCTGCCAGGCAATAAAATTCCCAGGATTTGATTCAACGACCCTGAGGTATACGATTTCAGCCTTTTCAATATCCTGTTTATCATATAAATAATCGCCGTACATACCATCCACTCCAGGGTGACCATGGTCTGCTTCATATAGTACTCCTAACAGGCTTTCCAGATCTTTACTAAGTCCCTTTTCCTCAGTATCTGATTTTAGCAACTCCATAAAAACTGCAGACTTTATCTCAGCACTAACCTGCTTTGATCTAAATCCGGTTTTAAACTCTTCAATGGCTTTATGTCTCTCCCCTTTATCCATATAGTATTGTCCGAGAGAGAAGTAAACTATCGGATTACCAGAATTTGCTGTCTTAATTCTTTCATATTCCGCCATAGCCTCCATATCCTTACCATGTTCAGCCAATAATTCTGCAAGTATTCCGCGGTATTCAATTTCATCTGGCTTAAACTCAACCAACTCTCTAAGCTCCCTGATTGCTTTATCCTCTTTTCCCTCAGAAAGAAAAATATCCTTTTTTCGCATTGCAATATGCGCTCCATAGCCGACATTCCTCTCAAGCTGCTTAAGTTTCTTTTTCGCAACTTTATTCTCTCCTGCTTTAATTCTCAGATCTATTTCCGCAATCAGATATTCTGATTTTGCGGGAAACTGCTTTTGAAGAGCCTCATACAAATCAGCCGCTTCTGTAAACCTGTTATCCTTCAACACAATCTGTATCAACAAAAATCTATACCATTCGTTTTCAGGATTCAGGTTTAATGCAGCTCTTGAGTATTCTTCGGCCAATGGAATATCGTTCATTACCAGAGAAAGATTACCCAATTCATAATACGGAGCAGATTGCTCAGCTCGTAATTTTAAACACTTTGAGAACTGCTTTCCAGCCTCATGCGGATTACCAAGCATTTTCAGCCTTAATCCTTCTGCAAATGCAAAATCGTACTCCATCTGCTTAGTCTCTTTAACCTTTTCCAACAAAAGCTCATCCTGTGAAAAAGAGAAAAGCGACAGTAATAAAAAACCTGATAAAATAAAAGTAAACTTCATGAACCTACCCTGTTTACTCAATTCCTGTATGACCAAAACCACCAGCACCCCTATCAGTATCCTCAAGGATCTCAACCTGTTGCCAGGTAACATTTTCATGTTTGGCAATAACCATCTGACAAATTCTTTCTCCATCCTCTATCATCACTTTTTCATTTGAAAGGTTAATCAGGATAATCCCAATTTCACCCCTGTAATCAGCATCAATTGTGCCTGGCGTATTCAAAACAGTAAGGCCCTTCTTTAGTGCCAGTCCGCTTCTTGGACGAATTTGAGCTTCAAAACCTACAGGCAGCTCTATGAACAGTCCGGTAGGAATTAATGTTCTCTCTAATGAACCCAGCATAACAGGTTCTTCAATATTTGCTCTCAAATCCATTCCGGCACTGGCTTCAGTACTGTAAAAAGGCAGTACATGCTTTGATTTACTTACAATTCTAACCTTCATAAAACGAAATATTTGAGGTAAAATTACGGGTTTCTGTCAATTCCCTTAGTCTCTTCCGAAAAAGAGTTTAATTAGTTTTAGCTGATAATTGATAAAAGCAACAAAACCCAAGAGTAAAACTGTGCTTATCAAGTACTTATAATCAGGAACCCAGATGGTCATTTGTGCATTTAGAAAATACAGACCCAGTGCTAAACCAATATATAACAGCACCCTTTTCACGTGATACGGAATCGGCATATACTTTCTTCCCCACAGATATGAGACTACCATCATAGCAGTATAGCAGCTGAGATGAGCCCAGGCCGAACCCATATAACTATATTTTGGAATCAGGATAGCATTCAAAACAATCGTAATAACTGATCCACCAAGAGCC